>JBHHZW010000330.1:0-3202 GCA_046758305.1 Bacteroidota bacterium
AAACAGGCACGGGCCAGTAGCTCAGGGGTAGAGCATCTGCCTTCCAAGCAACTGCCTCAACGCATTCACACGTTATCCAGCAGCATGAAGTCGGCATCCACGGCTTCCTTTGTTGACCTTATGATGGCAGCAAACCTGGATTTTTCAGTCCATTCACAGTCATCGTACAACGGACAAATTCCACAGAGGGGATTCTGGGCTTTGCAGATCTTTCGTCCAAAGCGAATCAAGTTCGTGTGGAAGGCGTAGGCGCGGGCTTTTGGAACGATCCCTTTCATGAATATGAAGGTCTTCTCAGGGGTCTTGCAATTCGGCGCCAAGCCCAGCCGACCGCAGATCCGGTGGATGTGGGTGTCAACTGGGAAAACGTCGCGGCCCAACGAGAAAACCAGAACACAGGCGGCAGTTTTCAGTCCGACGCCGTCGAGGGAAAGGAGTTCTTCGTACACCTCCTCATCGGTCATCTTCTTGAGACACCGGAGATCGAACCTCCCGTGCCTGTCCCACACTGTCCGCAAGATTTTCTTGATCCGCGCACTCTTCTGATTTGCCATGCCTCCGACACGAATGATGTCTGCGAGCTCTCTTGTTGAAGCGTAGAGCACGTCCTCCCATCTCGGGTACCGCCGTTTTAACTGAACGTATGCACGGTGGCTGTTGCGGTCGTTCGTGTTCTGCGAGAGCAAGGTGGCGATCAGCATCTCCAGAGGAGGCGCCTTCCTGAAGGAAGGCGTTGGAACGCCGAGAAACTTCTCGAGCTTCCGAGCGATGCGAAGCGCCTTGCCGCGAAGTCTCTTTTCTTGCGTGCCCATTTGCACCATCGATGAGACTCCTTGAATAGTTACCAACAATCACATCGCCGTAGATCTCAGTACAACCAAGTAATCAAGAATCATCACTTTTTCAAGCTCATCGAGCTCTGCTCCGTTTTTGAGCATCCTCTCCACGGCGGTTTGCCATTCCTCCCGGACTGTCAAGAACAACACTGTCTTTCGAAAGATTCGCTCCGACGCGTGACGGGCAGTGCATTTCGACAGGAAAGGGAAGGAATTCCTACAGACGTTTGAATCGGCCGATGATAAGAATGCTGACGAAGAGAAGGGGGAAGATCAGGACCCTCGTAGCCGCGTGAATCGTCTGCAAAGGAGTCAGGGGCTCCAGAGAATCGACGACCCGTTTAAGCCGAGAGAACAGGAGAAACAGATAGATAATCAACATTGCCAGCTCTCCCGCGAGCGCAAGGAGCACAAACGTGATGGCCGAATCGCCCCAAGCAGAGAATCCGTGGGAATCCCGCTTTCTGAGTGGTGAGGGGAGCACCTAGACGGATTCTTTTTCGGAAACGATGACCCCGCGACTGACCTTGATCTGGGTAATATCTCGAGGAAAGAATAGCTCAATGGTCCAGTCTGTAATAACCCGAAGTTTTTTCTGAAAGGTAGGCAGACGGAGGAGGTAGTACGAGCGCCACAACCACCAGGCGAGAAATCCCTGAACCGGAACACCCAGAATGATCCCGACTCCAGCACGACGTCCAAGCATAGCCAGTTGACCCCTCATCTTGTACTCAAAGGGTTCCATGGGGACAGCACGTATCGCCGCCACAATGTTCTTGGCCGTAACTTTCCCTTCCCGAACGGCATGCTGGGCGGTCGGAGGAAACGGATTGCCGGTGCTAGCGTTTATGACCGAAGCGCAGTCACCGACAGCCCATGCGTTAGAACATCCTGTAACTTCGAGATACTCATTGACCTTTATGCGACCGAGCTCATCTTTTCGACACTCTAACTGAGCCACAAGCGGGTTTGTCGAAACGCCAGCAGTCCATATGAGCGTTCGTGTGCGGATTTCACGACCGTCCTTCAGTTGGACAGCATGCCCTGTCGCTCCGTTCACCTGAACCCCGGTGATGATGAGGATCCCCCTTTTCTTCAGATTTTCCGTCGCGAACCGTCCAAGCTCCTCACTCACTTCGGGGAGAATTCTGGGCAGTGCTTCGATGAGGTAGATGTGGATGTCCGACGGACGTATGGACGCATAGTGCCTGCTGGCTTCGCGCAGGAAATCGTTCAACTCCCCAGCCAGCTCGACTCCGGCAAAGCCTCCACCCGATACGACGAACGTCAGCAATTCTGCGCGCAACTGGGGGTCTTGCTCAATCTCGGCTTGTTCCATCTTGTCAATGACGTAGTTACGGATGTGGATAGCGTCCCCCAGCGATTTGAGCGTAAGCGCGTGTTCGTGAAGACCTGGCAAGTTGAAAAAATTGGTGACACTGCCGACGGCGATAACAAGATAGTCGAAGTGCCACGTATGACGATGCGGACCAGAGGGGTGGCTAGCTGTGACGGTGCGCTCGCGTAAGTCAATCGACTCCACCACGCTCTGATAGAAATGGATCTTCCGGCAGAGTTGTCGGATGGGATGAACGATGTGCCGGGTTTCGATGGAGCCGGACGCGACCTCCGGCAGCATGGGAGTAAAGAGGAAAAAATTTTCACGGCTTATGATGCTGATTTTCAGAGATTCGTCCCCTGCAAAGGCTTTTTCAAAAATCTTGATCATCGGCAGCGTTGCGAACCCTCCACCGAGAATCATGAGGTGCTTTCTCTTGGATTTCATGTTGAGGTTGCTCTTCAGACCAATAAGATCGGATGAATTTCAAACAGAAAAAGAGACGAGCGCGTCGAACACAGCCCCATTTGAGAAATTACCGCTTCCACCACAATATTTGAGCCGTAGCGCTCAGCTGTAATGCCTCGACGATCTGTAGCTTTTCCTCGTCGGACATCGCGCAGAAGGCTTGAGCGATCCGGAGGTCCTCCTCCAGCTCCTGCATCGATCCGACCCCGAGGATGGCACAGCTAATAGGCAGACTCATCGTGTATCGAAGGCACGCCTCCGTGTGACCGGTGATCCGACCGTCCACCAGGACTTTCATGCCGATAACGCCCACGTTCTTACTTCGAGCGATAGAAAAAACCCCCTGTTCGAAATCATGAAAGCTCTTATCAGCTGCGCTCAATGGGATGAGGGCCGTCGCAAATGGATATCGCTCAAGTGCAGAAGCGATGACGGCCGGACGCCGGTGGCCGCTTATGCCGATGTGTCGTACGAGTCCTTGCTCCTTCGCTTCCAGTGCGGCAGCGACTGAACCGTCCTCGCGAAGAACCCGATCGAGCGTCCGGGTGTAATTAACGGC
>JBHHZW010000331.1:0-3180 GCA_046758305.1 Bacteroidota bacterium
CCCAACCGTTCCCTCATATGCTTCGGGGTTACCTATTACTTCATTATTCCGTCATCCCATCATTCCATCGTTCCATCGTTCCGTCGCTCCATCCTTCTAAATCCCCTGTACTGTCTATTCACCCTCCTTACTCCCTACTGATTGCTGACTTCCCATTACTACCTTCTTCGCGTTTCACAATTCTCCCAAAACCCCATTATCCCATCATTCCATCACTCCATTATTCCATCATGCCAACCCTCTAGCTTCATGTACCCGCGGTTGATGTTCTTGCGCTCAGTGTAATTCATGGAGCTCCTGTTGCCCAACCGTTCCCTCATATGCTTCGGGGTTACCTATTACTTCATTATTCCGTCATTCCCTGCCTACGCATACGCTCCGGCAGGCAGGCATCGTTCCGTCGCACCGTCGCTCCATAATCCTCGCTTTGTGTATTACTCGTTTCATGTTTCAGACGTTCCCATCTATTCTGCCAAAGCTGCAGCTTTGCGTAAGAAATCTTCTATATACTTCACGTCGTTCCTCAATTTCTCGATGACCCGTCGGTTGTTGACTTCCCAGTACCGATGCACTAGAACATTACGGAACCGTGCGAAGTCGCTCATCTGCCGTGCAAGCCCATTCTCAATGACTTTCTCTTCTACGAGAAGATCAAAACAGCCAGCGTAACTCTCGGGCGCACGGCCATACGATCTTGCGATAATGTGCGTGCAAATGTCAATGCAGGATTCTATCGCCACAATGAATTGATATTTTATGTTTCCGAGTTTAACTTCCGATGAAAGGAGAGCTTCTTCCCCTTCGGCCCCGTTTCGGCGAAGCTGGCCTAATGCCCGTCTCGCTTCTCCAACCAGCGTCGCTATCCGTTCACGTTCAACATCATTCATGACTGCTGCTTCCAGCCGCAATGGCACGGAGATAGTCACGTCGCTTCACCTGAATGTCGAAGTACCTGCTCCACGAAGCCGTGATGAAACTAACCCGCGCGTCATCATCTCTGTTCAGTATAACCTTCCCCTTCGAGATACTATGAATCAAATGGTCCGGCGCTGTGTTCATCAGAATCACGTCAACGTGACATTCTAGCATCCTCCCCAACTCGCCGCTCATTGCAAAGGCATATCCAAAACCATCTGAAATCCCTCCGCCTACGTAGACGCCGAGATCAACGTCCTTAAACGCATCGGAATCAACAACTGAACCAAACAAATAGGCAAAAACAATCTCCTGCCGTGCCGTTAGGTATTGTCTTACTAACTCGATTATTTCTTTCTTTGTCAATCGCATCTGTCACTTCCGACTTCTGATTTCCCGCCTAGGCTCCGAGTGTGGCCGCAACATAAGTTTCGGCCGGCAGGTTAACTTTCCGCCTTCGCCTTCGATACCATGACCAGCGGGCTTTGGCGGACAAGCTGACGCCTGACTTCTGACCGTTGAGCAATCATGCAAACATCAGCCTCCCTTTCACTCCAATAAATGATCAGTTCATATTTATGCACGTCCGCCCTCCTGGTGAACCGAGCCGTAAGTAAAGCAGTGCCAGGTCAGACACTCGAGTATGCAGAATGAAGTAGGCAGTAAGGAGAAAGATTTTCATGAGCAAAATTTCTCGGGTTGATTTATCATCCCATGCAGCATTTTGCCTACTTCATCGTACTTTGCCGTGAAGTAATCGTGCCTTTCTTTGTTGAGATAACCGCAATCGAGCGACATATCCAGCCAGACTTCCGTCTCCCCAGCCTCACCAGAGCAATCAATCCCGCAAAGCGGGACTCACGAATGCCTTCTTGTATCTTCTCTTCTTCCACGCCTCGGCAATGTTAGTAGCGACCGAGCGAGAAGATCTTCTTAGTTGATCCGTCAGCGAATATCTCTCCTCCTTGGGAAAGAGCTTGCTTTCATGAAATATATCCATCGCTAGCTTGTACGCAAGATCATATACTTTCAGATCGCGAAATCCCCTGTACTGCCTATTCACCCTCCTTACTCCTTACTCCCTACTGACTACTGACCTCCCGTTAGCCACTCACTTGCCCTGCAGCGCTTGCAACGCCTTTTCGCGGAGCCAAAGGTTTATCAGCGTCTCTGTCGAGACGCCTTCGCGGTGTGCCTGAGCGCGCAATTGAGCGATTAGGTCCTTCGCCACAGCACAATATACCTTGCTGGAGCGGAGGTCTACACTCATACGCACATCCTCCATGAGGTCTTCGTAGTCAGCGGTGCTATGAGTGTCCCAAAATGACCAAAACTCCTCCAGTGAGCCAAACTCTTTCGGTAACGGATCACGTTGAAGCCGTTTCTTTTTATTCCTTCGCATTCCTCTTTCCCTGCTTTGACCTCCGTTTGCGTCACGTGGTGTTTGAATTCGATTTTTTCTACGACATCACTCGGCCAGATGAGACCGATGATTTTCATGCTCCTACTCCCGCGCCATCCCCCAGCCGTCGTCTTTTTCCTATTCACTCTTTACTCTTCACTATTTGCTGCCCTTACATGCGAACGCAGAACACGATCTATATAATTCTTATTCCTGCGCGCTTAATATGCCTAATCAGCATCTCATCCTTCCGACTAAATTCAGTCTCTCCAAAACATACGACCTCATAGAGAGAATTGTATTCTTGTATCTCGTGAAAGATCTCAAATCTTTCGTCAAATGCCCCACCATCTTTGAAGGAGCCAAGAACTACGGCAATATCAACGTCACTGTGTTCTCGTGGGTTGCCTCCTGCATAAGAACCAAAAACGTAAGCCTCCTTGATATCGTGTTTTTTCCGCAGCTCGAGAAGAAGATTCTTAACATCCTCAACTACTTCATCTTTTGAGAGAGCCATTGGATGATTTCCTTTGAGAAGTAGACAAAATTCCTCGAAAATTCTTTCGTGATCCCTCTTGACAGTTCAGCAATATCCTCGTTGTATCTGGCGTTGATATAGTACTGCGACAGAAAATCCAAGTTTATCAATTGATCATCATTAAGTTCTTCTATCACCCGACACTGCTCTGCCAGTCGGCGCAAGTTATGAATTGGGAAAATTTCATCCTCCTGGTGGGCTAGCAAGGCCTTAAAGCATTTTTCGATAGCCTGCTGACACATAAACACAGCGTAAATGTAGCGTCCGGTATCAAGCATCGCTTCGGCCGTATGCATATCATATTCAAAACGCTAGATCGATCTCA
>JBHHZW010000332.1:0-3162 GCA_046758305.1 Bacteroidota bacterium
AAAGTGTAAAAGGGCAAGCCAAGAAAGGCAAGTATCATCCCAAGAACACACTAAATGACTTAGCGGGCAATGAATGGCTATTCTTCACCAAGACGGTTTTGCGAACATCCTATCCATCCGAGTTCGGTCATAAATTACGGAGGAAGCACTACGCCAATAAGCCCCCTGCGCTCATGAGGGAGATGATAGAGTTTTTCACCAAACGCGGGCAAACGGTGCTTGACCCCTTCGCTGGCGTTGGCGGAACACTTCTAGGAGCAAGCCTGTGCGGCCGCAAAACGACGGGTGTTGAACTGTGGGACGGGAATAGGTTTTAGGTTTAGTGTAACCGAGTGAAGGGGGGAGAGTTGTGCAATGGTTGGTATGAAAGTTCTTCCCATTGACCAGATCACCGATAAGCCCGACTTTGAATGGTGGGGTTTTGTGGATGTGTATCCGTGGGAATGCGACGATTGGGGAGTAGATTTGCGCTATATGTTGAGCGAATTGGATTTGGAATCGTCTGGACTAAAACCGAGGATTATCAATTATTTCGACCTGCAGGGCGAGGATACGGAGCAAGTTTCAGAGCGCATTCGTGTAACAATATTTATGATGCTAAGACTTGACCAGACAGAGCGATATGTTGAAGTCTTGCATGACCCCGTTGCTTTTTATGATCGCTACGCTGATTGCGGACGAGACGATTACTTCGTCAACGGGCTTGACGTGAGTGATGCATGGTTTGAAGAGCATATTGTTCCCAAATTGCGCAAAGGTCTTCAGGTAGGAGGGTGATGCCATGACAGTAATCAATCAACTTCCGTGGAGCGAAGCAATTGAACAGGTCATTACTGATAACGGCGATGTAGCATCGCTGGATAAGATGTATACGGACATACTCAAATACCGCGATGTGTCTAACAACCGTCGATGGAAAGCCACGCTTCGTGGCATTCTCTATCGCGATATGCGCCAGCGTGGCCGCATTGTGCGCGTGGGCTTGGGGGTTTATGGTTTCAAAGAGAAAGCTGCACAACAGGGCATATTCCAGAAAATCGAGGCTCGCAAATCTGTCAAGGTATCGTCGCGCCATTCAACGACGGAAGGCATGCTCATCGAATTGGGCAATTTCTACGGCTACGACACTTTTACCGCTGACTCCAGTGCGGAGTTCGACGGCAAGCCGCTTGGCAGCATCGCATCGCTAGGGGATCTGCCAACATTTACAGGGTTCGCTGACCTACTTGAGCAAGTTAAGAGAATAGACGTTTTGTGGTTCAACAAACGGACAAAACGCGCCTTTCCAAAGGTTGCCTACGAAGTGGAAAACACACCCGAGTTTAGACGTGCATTACTTAAGCTCTACCAACTGCGGGATTTCAAGACGGACTTCTTCCTGATTGCAGAGGGGAAAAAGCGGGCACTCTTTGAATCACGTTTGAACAATGACCCCTTCTACGAAATCAAGGCTCGCTTTGCTTTCCGCAGTTTTGAGGACGTAACATACCTTTATGCAGCAGCTGCTGAACACTTTCTACTGCGAGAACGATTTTTCGTGAGTGAATAGCCTATAGTCAAATGGCAATCTCCCTCTTGGCAACAGGCGGCAATCCGAGAACGCGTTGGCGATACGAAGCACATCAAGCAACAGGAGTTCATCCATTTTGGGAAACCTTGCGGGTGGCATTGGAATTGGAGGGGATAACAAAAGACGAAATCGCCATCTTGCTGCTGCCGTGCTTGAGCCCCGCTGCCTTCACCCAAGCCATTCCGAAGATTCGTAAGTCCCGGCGAGACCTTTCCGCAGTTTCAGGGGCACGGCCGCGCAGGGAGTTCATCATTCAGACCTATTTGGATGAATTGCGTAGCGTTTATGCAGAGGACATCAGAGAGGGAAGAATTGGCACACGCGAAACACCTGCTGAGCGAGGCAGGGAGTTGGAGCACTTTTTGCATACGAAGCGGCGCAACCTCCGAGACTATGCAGACGCGGCGATGCGCTATTTCCGCTACACGGGCTTATTCACACATCGCCGCAATCGATTGGTGGTGTCGAACGTGATGGATGCGCAGCGAATTCTTGATGAATTGAGTATACCTCTCCGAACTGACTATGACGACCCAGGTTCTTTCTATGGTTATCTGGGTGACCCAACGATTCCCCAATTTCCGTGGGAGCAACCTAGCGAACTAGTCGACCGTTTGACGGAACTCAGGGAGCGACTTGAGGAACTGTCAGGCGCTTTGGGAATACCAGCGCCAGTTTTGCCTGCTGTCTCACTTGACGAACAGTGCCGTTGGACACAGGAGCAACTGACCGCATTGACACTAAAGAAGCTACGTTTGGATTGGGGGCTAGAGGAGATCATCCAATCCTACGACGATATTTTGCGCCGCCGCGTCTCACACCCACCACTTTTCATGGAATGGAATACGTGGCGTGCCTTCCTATACTTGAACCGTTACTGCCAGCTTCAGCCCAATTTCTCGCTTGATCTTGAATGGCTGCCTATCTCCCACGCAGGCGGCAGACAACCCGACATAGAATTGATCTATTGCGGCAAGTATGCTGTCGCGGTTGAGGTGACTCTCTCGCGGGGGAACAGGCAATTCTTTACGGAGAGCGAGCCTGTTACAAGGCATGTCGAACGGTTTCAAGAGAGAGTTGACATAGAAACCTTCGGCCTGTTCATCGCGCCAACGCTCAATGAAAGCGCTATAGATTGGTTTCAGTATAACGCGAGACGGAAAGGCATTGCTGTGTTGCCACTAGAGTTGGAACAGTTCCGAGCTTTGCTAGTCGCGTGGTCAACCGACTTTCGCCCTGAGAAGCTATACGGCTTGCTGACAGCAGGACAGGAGGCATGCATGGAAGCAGATAGCGCAGCCGCTTGGCTTGCGAAGATGCGTCTTGTTGCCAACGCTATACCTAATCCTTGAAGTTGCCGAGGCCGGAGAAGGCAGGGTACTTCAGACGCCGACCAGTAACTCTGTCAGCGGCGGAACTGGGCAAAGCCTGCACCTGAAAAGTCGCTGGCTGACTGGGAGCCACCGGGCCGGGGAAGGTACGCAGCATCGGCAAGCTCAGGTCAATGGTGCGGGAGATGCTGGCGGAGGAGCTCAGTGAGATCAACGGATGGGTCGAGCCATTGCTGCACGCCACTGAAAGATAACTCGAGG
>JBHHZW010000333.1:0-3149 GCA_046758305.1 Bacteroidota bacterium
GCATCTATAACCCGTTGCATAGCAGGGCTTTTTCCCACGATGTTCTCAAAGCGGTACTTATCGTGCAACTCTGATTGCAGTCGGGTTACCTCCTCTTGAAGACTGCTCAAGCGCACTATTTTACTGATAGTCATCAACAGTTCATTTGTATCGAACGGCTTGGTGATATAATCGGCAGCTCCATACTTCATTGCTTCAATGGCATTTTTGATACTGCCATAGCCGGTCATCAGTACAACTACGATGCCGGAGTCCAAAGATTTGATCTCTTTAAGTAACGTCATCCCGTCCATTTCAGGCATCTTGATATCAGTCAATACAATGTCGATGTCGCCTTGCTCCTTGATATGGTCAAGTGCATCGGCCCCGGAAGAAGCCTCCACAACGCCATAGCCTTCGAGACGAAAAAGTTTAGCGCAGCTTTGACGCATGGCTGTGTCGTCTTCTACGACAAGAATATTGGCAGTCCTACTCATCATCAACAACATCCATAGGAGTATACGGCAGACAAACTGAAACGGTTGTACCTTTGCCGGGGCAACTCTGAATCTTGATCTTGCCTTCGTATTCTTCGACAATACGCTGACAGATTGCTAATCCCAGACCGGTGCCTTTTCCTTGTTCTTTAGTGGTGAAAAAAGGATCAAAGATACGATTGAGTACATCCTCTTCTATACCACATCCGCTATCTGTAACTCGAATCTCTACGCTGGCCCGGTCGGACAGTAATCTGGTCGATATGTGCAAACGTCCTCCATCCGGCATCGCGTCAGCAGCGTTGGCGATTAAATTCAGCAGCACCTGTTGAACCTGGTTGCTGTCCACACAAACGGTTGTTCCATTGCCGGCGTAGTCGGTCTCCAGCTTGATACCTTTGAGGGTTAAGTCGTTTTCGACAAGGGACAAACTCTCCTGAATCAGACCGTTGAGATCTGTTCTGGAGATTACACCCTCAGAGCGCCGGGAAAATCCAAGCAGCGAGTCGATGATGCGTCGGCACCGTCTGGCTTCGCTTTCAAGAACCTTCAGGTCAGACAGATCCATATATTCCTCTGCCTGCTGCTCAATTAACTGCGCACGCAACAGTATTGTGGCCAGAGGAGTATTCAATTCGTGAGCTACACTGGCAGCAATCTGTCCGATCAACACCATCTTCTCCTGTTGAAAAAGATGATCTCTCAACCGTTTTTGCTCCTGCTCCAGCACAACTCGCTCGGAGATATCCAGGCTAAGAAAAACCAGACCAAGATAACGTCCATCCTCACCATGAACCGTGGAATAGCTGGCCAGACAACGCCCATCACGTAAATCTAATGCGTAATCTGCTATAAAACTAGGTTTTTGTTTCGCCTGTTTAAGAATTTCTTCGAGTGTTGAACGCAACTCGGCTGAAGGGCATTCCTGGACAGACTTACCCAACAACTCCGACGCATCAGTCCCCCAAATTTGCCTCACGCTTTCGTTACAAAGGCTAATTCTGCCTTCGATGTCGACAAAAATGACACCCTCAACCATACTATCGATAATGGCACGCAACTTGTCTCTCTCCCAGGCAGCTTGTTCCTGGGTACTTCGAATCCGGCGGTTCCGATCATCCAGTACCTTGTGCTGCTTCAATAGCTCCTCAGACATCTGGTTGAACGACTCTACAAGGTCACCAATCTCGTCCTTGGTAGTTGCTGCAACCTGCTGGCCGAGATCACCGTCACGAATCTTCTGGGCTGCCTTTATCAGGTTGCGAACCGGTTGCGTCACCATCCATGAGACGACTGCCGCCAAACCAATCGCAACCAAAAGAACAAAGCCAGCAATGGCGACCAGTGCCATCGTAAAATGTGAAATAGTTTGCTGAATTCGATGTTCCGATATCCCAATGTGCACAGAGCCTACTTTTCCTTGTAGGACTGGAACGGCAATGTCATGCACCAAACCTTCTTCCACCGTGTTCAGCAACTTCTCATTCCACACATCACCAGGTTCCAGGGTGTTAACGCCAATCAAGTCCGCGGGAAATCCGCCGATAAAAGTATGAGCCAGCGCACGGCCTTTGCTATCAGCAACGTAGGCATATATGATATCCACATCGCTCTCTTTGAGGTCTTTGACTAATTGCAACAATGAAACGAACTCGTCTGTCAAGACAAAATGTTCACTGCGTGCAGCCAGGTTTACAGCCATATTGTGTCCTTTTGCTAAATATTCTGAGCGGAGCGTATTTGACAGACGGTTTCGAACAAATATCACCACTATTATATCAAGCAGAACTATCAAACCGATACAGCAAATCATGATTTTCGTACGTAAGCTCAAACGTAACATGGTTATTTCCCTATTTCTGAGGTCTAAAATCCTTCATAAAAGCTTCCATTTGACGAATCGAGTCGTATGCACCATCTTCAATCACGGTGAATCGGTCAATCAGAACTCTCTTGAGGATCTTTCGGCCTTTGGGGTCGTTGTGCATGTTCAGAAAGGCAGAGCGAAGTCTCTCCTTTAGCTCAGGCGCGATTTCCGGTGAAACAACCACAGGCGGAATAGCGCAAAAAGCGGATTTGCGGATAATTGTGGTTCGTGCTGTCAATTCTGGTTCCTTGATATTCAGATACTCCCAAATCAGGCTGTCCACGGCTGCACCGTCAACAAATTTCTCAGCCACCGAGAGGATTGAGTTATCGTGGGAATATGTAAAGATATACCTTCTGAAGAATGACTCAGGTGTTTCTCCCATCTGGGCCAGGGTATATGTCGGAATGAGCATCCCCGTGTTGGAGAGAGGATCGGAAAATGCGAAGAGTTTGCCTCGTAGGTCTTCGAGATTTCGAATTGTGCTATCCTTGTGAACAATGAAATATGAACAGTACTCGGTTTTTCCGAAGCACACGGGAACACAAAGAAGTTCCATCCCGAAATTGCGATGCCCCTCAACGTAGGGACGCGAACAAACAAATGCTGCATCGATTCGCCTTTCTTTCATCAGAAAGTTCACCTCAGCATATGTCTTTCGTTGGACCATTTCCACTCCACAACCGAGTTTCTCTCCAATGTAATCGAAGATGTCCTCGTAAAAAGTAAGCGATTTCGCCGGCGAAATAATCGCACCGACAGCAATCCTTAGCTTATCCGCTTGCCGGGGAAGTAAAGCCAGGTCT
>JBHHZW010000334.1:0-3137 GCA_046758305.1 Bacteroidota bacterium
TCCGAGGAAACATAACTTGCAAATCCACCCACACCTGGTATCAACTGATACTATCTCAGCAACACAAGTTTTTTCGTCTCCACAAACCACTGTCCTGAGCCTTGCGAAGGATCCCCCGCGTGCCCTGACCAAGTCCCGACGCCGAACGCCACTATGATATCCGGTCCCGTTCTCATCGGTGTTTGGAACGCCGTCTCGTGCTCGACGCACACCTTCCGACGTGCATACCGCCATAGCAGGAGAACTCCTGAAGCGAGCAGCACTGAGATGATGAAAACCATGTGATTATTCCATTTCTCCGAGGCTTGAGAGTAGATACCAGACAAATAGATGAGTCATTTGTTTTCATCCCGTCGATTTGACTGATCTTTAATAATTGTCATAGCAGTTGAAATCACCCCAGCCCTGTCAGACAGGTCTGATGGAATTATGATTGAATTGTTAGTTGTGGCAAATTTACCAAATTCGGATATATACTGTTCTGCGACGCGCAGATTCACTGCATTGATTCCGCCTTTCTCATTAATAGCACCTGCAATTTCTCTAATCCCTTTAGCTGTCGCCACAGCGATCCTCTCGATCTCTGTTGCTCGTCCTTCTGCCTCATTGATTCGCTTTTGTTTTTCCCCTTCAGATCGCGCAATCATTTCCTGCTTATCGCCTTCCGCTCGATTTATCTTAGCTCGTTTGTCACCTTCCGATTCTGCTATCAAGCGCCTTTTTTCTCTTTCAGCCTTCATCTGCGTTGCCATTGCATCTCTTATTCTCCAGGGTGGTACAATATCCTTCACCTCGTATCGCGTGACTTTAACACCCCAGGGATCACAAGCTTTATCCACGGCCTCCACAATTGCACTATTGATCGATTCCCTTGCTTCAAAGGTTTTATCAAGTTCAATTTTGCCGATCACGCTGCGCATCGTAGTCTGAGCAAGTTGTGAAGAAGCGAACTGATAATCGTTTATTCCATAGGATGCTTTTCGGGAGTCGACCACTTGGAGATATAGAATCCCATCGACGTCAACCTCTATGTTATCTTTGGTTACGCAGGTTCGCGGTGGAACATCCAATGCTTGTTCCCTTAGAGTGCGTTTGTGGGCAACTTTGTCCAAGAACGGTATAATCATATGAAATCCCGCATCGAGAGTAGCTCTATACTTACCAAGGCGTTGCACGATAAAGGCTGTTTTCTGCGGAACAACCCTTATCGCCTTGGCAAGTACAGCCAGCACAAAGATAACTGCGCCTATCAAAATAATGGTACTGGGTTCTATGGAAAAACCGCTGGTGCTTTCCATAAATACACCTCCTTCATAATGATTTTACAATTACAATAAGTGTAATGTTTTTCTTGTCGATTATCGCAACTGTGGCGCCTTCAGGGATGGTTTCGTGTGCTTCCGCTTCCCAGTGGCTCCCACGGAATTGCACTTTGCCTTTAGTGTTTGGACCTATTCTCTCTGCAACAGTGGCCTTCTTATCTTCGGAGCGATATCAGGAGAAGAACGGAAGAAGTGATGAAGATTAGTAACTGGAAGTATTTATGATGTATCCGTGAATAAACATACTATGGCTACTATCCATGCGCCAATCCCAAAGAAAGCTGTGATCAGCCCTGGAGTTGCAAAATCCAAAAGAAGCAGTACAAGACCCACGATAAACCATATTACTTGTGGTTTCAGCGACTCATGAATAGTATCCATGTCACTGCTCTCTCTTTAGAGCACGTCTTGAACCAAACCCCGTAATCAAGGGAATCAGCAGGAATATGCGGACAATAACTCCCAGTGTCGGATTCCCCCTGATCGGCAAGATGAATGAAGCATACGTTCCCATCAGGCGCAAGAACTCCCACAGCAATTCCCAACGCAAAGACCGGTCCTCGTATTAGATATATTTCCGTAGATACTGCAGTACCTGAGACCTCAGCCAGACCGCTCACAGATGCGCTTCCCCTCTCTCCGCCGCCGATTTTTTCCCGAAGGTCCGATCCAACACGAGGTGTCGCTTTGGCGAAGCCACCACCTTTCACGAAGTGACCGCTTCGCGGGTGGCGGGACTTCGGAGCGTGACACTTTGTGGCGAGGATTTTGGATGGGAGAAAGTCTGGCCGAACATTTCTCAAAACTCACTTCTCTTGAATCGGCTGGAATGGACGCCTGTGGACTTCCTGTGGGGCCATCGGGATCAGCCCATGATTTGTGTAGGAAGAGTGTGAAAGTACCTCAGGCTGACTCATATACAAAAAACATAACAGATTGGAGTGGGAAAATCAAGTGGTCGTGTGGAGACAGGAAATCGCTATCCTATGAACTGTCTCTCTCCTTACGAAAATTCGCAGCCTTGCAGTCGGGGAGGAGTAACCAAGGATACTGAGGGACTCTGCCAGCGAACAGGCTTCTCAAATCATCCCAAATCCAGCACCACCCGCTCAACCTGTTTATGCCGCTTGTTCACTCTGATCCGAATCTCAACTTAAGGGTTGTTCTGATTCAGTTTGAGGGCAAGAGTGGCTCTCAATAGGTCAATTCGTAGACCTTATGCAGTTTTGCGAGTTGAAGTGCAGCGAAGCCGCCACTTCGTGGACCGCTTCGCGGGTGGCGGGACTTCCGAGATTCGCCAAGGGGGGATCCAGCGGCTTTCCATCCGGATTTGCTTTTCATGGGACGAATGATTTCCTTTTGGTGTGTGTTTACGAGAATTTTGGCGATTCCAATTGACTGGGACGACCGAAATTCGCCCATGCTCCGCAGCCGGTTGATGCCTCTCTGGCCAATCCCAGAAAACAGATACCTTTATCCCTCGCCTCAGTTCCTCGCGGCGAGAGATAACAGATAAAAAACAAGTCCCAACATTTACCACTGTTCGAAACGGAGGTTCGTATGCCGAAAGTCGGTCGCGTTACGTATTTCGTCGCAAACCTCGAAGATCAGCCGGGTGCTTTGCTGAAGGTCATGCAGGACCTGAAAGCGAACAGCCTCGGTCTGACGGGACTTTGGGGATTTGCAACTCAGGAGGGAAGGGCGCAACTGTATGTGGTGGCCAAGAATCCGGACAAGTTGAGAAATTCCTGGCGAGCGTCCGGGCTGCTTGCCGACGAGGGTACAGGCTTTCTTGTCAAGGGCGCAGACCGCACC
>JBHHZW010000335.1:0-3127 GCA_046758305.1 Bacteroidota bacterium
CCAAAGCTCGCCAGTTTTTCCCGCACTGTGCGCTTAAGCGGAGAGCGAGGGACTCGAACCCCCAAGCCCTTGCGGGCGCCGGTTTTCAAGACCGGTGCAATAGCCGTTCTGCCAGCTCTCCTATGCTCAACTAACAGTGCGGGACCGCCATACCACTACGTGAACCCTCCGGATTCAGCCGTCCGGAATTCCCGCATCCAATATAGGGAATGCAACATTCGAAATCAAAGTTCATCCCAATGACCGTTACCCCCGACGGAGCCGTAGCCTCGTAGAGGGTGAGCGTTAAGCATACTGCGTTAACACAACACCCGCCAAAGCGATCACTCCGCCAACAACAAAGTTTAGGGTAATCGGCTGTCCCAAGAACGTCACGGCCATAAGCGCCGTCAAGACGGGCTGAGCGTTCGCAAAGATAGCGACCTTCGTCGCGTCGATCCGACCCAAGGCGTAATACCATAAGAAATATCCAAAGATCGACGTTCCGATGCCGAGGTAGAACAGCTCAACCCAATGCTCTGCAGTGAGGCTTTCGAATGGAAACTCCACGGACTGCCATAGCCCAATCGGCAAAAACATAAGAGCACCGAGCATCAGACTCATCGCAGTGACCGGGTAGGCACCGTACTTGAGGATTAACGGTTTTCCCCACAGCGTGTACAACGACCAGGCGAGAACGGCAAGAAGCAAGATCAGATTACCCTGCGTGTGCTCTGACCGAACATCCACTCCCTCTTCAAAGACCACAATCAGAAGGCCTATGAACGCCATCGCGACCCCCAAGCCCTTCCTCAACGTGCGCCGCTCACCGATCAACAGGCTTGACAACAGAAACACAAAAATGGGCGTCGTCCCGTACAAAAGTGATGCATTCTGCGGGGTCGTCAACTTGATCGCAAACAAAAAGAGGAATTGATTCAGCGGAACGGCGAGAAGTCCGAGCACCATGAGGCGCTTCCAGTCAGGAGCCTCGAACGTCGGCCGATTGCGGCTCGCGATGTAGAAAAAGAAGAAGATCCCACCCGAGATCATAGCGCGCAGAAAGGTGAGCGTGATCGGGTTGACGTCTCTCACGATCACCTTCGCGACGATGTGCGTCCCACTCCCCAGCAACGACTGAATCACCATCACCACGTAGACCAAGAACAAGCCCTTGTGCTCTATGGTCTCTGCAGCAGTCGCGGCCTCTCTTTGCCCAGAAGTTGTGGTGCGGATCGAACACCTCCTGCAGTTGCTTGCCCGGAATGCGTCATTCCTTCACCCCGGACCTGATGACGAAGTCATCCTCCGAAGGAGTCTCCCGAAGGGATCCCTTCGGGACTTCGGACCTTCGGGAGGACCTTCTGAACCAACTCTAACAATTTCGGTTCCTCATTCTCCCACCGAAAAAATTGCGCAGCGCGCCGACAATTTTCCACGAGCCGTTTGTACCGACCTGCGTCGGTCAATGTTCGTCCAATCACCCGAGCAACCTCCGTCGCATCGTTGAGGTCCACCGCCTCCCCACCCTCGTGCGTCTCGACGATCTGTCTCATGACGGGAAAATTCGTCACCACGACCGGTACACCTGCCATGATGTACTCGAAGAGTTTGTTCGGTCTTGCGTATCGATAACTCAGTCCATAGTCCTCAATCAACGCGAGACCGAGGTCAGCCGATCGCGTGTATTCCATGAGCTTCGGATACTCGACACGATCAAGAACAAACGCTCGTCCCACCAACCCCAGGGCCGCAATTTTCTCGCGAAGCTCCTCTTTGAGATGGCCGTCACCCAAGAACACAGCGACCGAATGAGCAAGATGTCGCACAACCTCCAGAATCAGGAACAGTCCGCGTCCCGATTGCAGCCCTCCCTGGTAGAGGAGAATCTTTTTATCCGGCGGAATTCCGAGCTTCTGCCGCAGAACGTCGGATCGACCCTCCGAAACCTGGTACGGCGGGTGATTCAAGATCAGTGTCGGCTGCGGGATCCCGTACCTTTGCGAAAGGATCCTTGCGTCTTCCTCCCCTGCTACCATGATCCCATCGACTCTCTTGATGAAGAACCGCTCGACCAAGCTCCATAAATTCTGCGTGAGAGGTCTTCGGTGCAGTGCGGCGATGGCAAAATACAATTCCTTCGCATCGTATATCAATCTTGCTTTCCGGAGCCGGGCGACAAGGTAGGCAACCGGAAGAGAGAAAAGATCGGAGGCTACGTACAGGTCGGAGTGCGCGCGGAACGCTGCAGCAAACGCTTTAATAAAATATTGAAGAAAAACCAGCTTAGACCAGGACCACCGACGCAGTCCGAGCTGGATGAGTTCGATTCCGTCGAGGTTCTCCCTCAATTTTCTCTCTCCCGTCATCAGGAACCGAACGGCATACCCAGCTCGACACAGAGAGCTGGCCAGATTGAAACTCCGTCCGTCGTATCGAACATCCCCGATTTCCATGAAGCAAATGGACGCTTTCATCGATCCTGGACGGAGACTCCTCTACTGGATCTTCTTGTAGAACGTGCTGCGAAGCAATCCCCTCGAGTTAAACTTCTCCTTGAAATAGATGAGGTTAAGACTCGGCGTCATGGGATTCTCAGCATGTGTGTCCTGGGAAACACCGATGTCAAACCACTCGAACCCCTTCTCTGTTGCCCACTGCACCACTTCGTACATGAGGCGGTACACCGGCTTGTACTCCTCGTACTCGTAACAGAGCATGTTGTAAAAACAGAGGGCCACCTTCGGGTTACAGACGAATATCAGCGACCCGGCGACAGGCCTACCGTTCACTTTAAGAAGAAAGAGAACCAGGATCTCTGGCAGAAGTTTCTTCAGTCGGAGCAGGTCCTCATAGGAGTGCGTCGGCTTTGCGCTGAACTTTTTTTTGTTCTCCACGAGAATGGGATAGAATGCCGCATAATCATCACTGATATCGACAGTGACCTCGGGGTCTCTCATCGTTTTACGCACATTCCGGCGTGCGGTACTCTGAAGGGAACCAAGCAGATCACTTCGACGCTCCAGCTTGATCGCATGCGAGATGTAATGACGCTGATAGTTAAATTCACGGTACATCAGCACAAAATCAAGATTTTGAGAAAAAATATTCTGGTAGATGAACGGCGCGGGAGTGAGGTATACTTCCC
>JBHHZW010000336.1:0-3124 GCA_046758305.1 Bacteroidota bacterium
TTTGGAACAGCCATTTCTATTGCCAGCTTTTATCTGACTTTTTTATTGTTCAAAGCAGGATTAAGTTTCTTCGCCTTTAATGAAATTCACGATATTGTTGCTTTTCCTCTACTGGCGCTAATTCTGATGATAATGGGGCTGTTATTTATGCCCATTCAGAATACTTACCTGCGGCATTTGGAAAAGCAGGCAGATATGTTTGCCATCGAGCATATACAGAGCAGGCACAGTTTCATCTCTGCCATTACAAAATTAGGTAATCAGAATTTAAGTGACCCATCCCCAAGCAGATGGGAGGAACTTTTACTATACAGCCACCCACCTATATCAAAGCGGTTGCGTTATGCCGGCCCCGCCCCTCACGGAGGGGCGAGGGCCAGCGCTGGAAGGAATCAATAATCAGAAAAAGCAAAGTGGTTCACCAAAGAAACTATTGCTTTGAACCGGTTTTTAAGCTGCTAACGAAGTGTATGAACGTTGCCTAAGCGCACGCGTTTTAAACCTACAGCCTTGGCAGCCGCAAGGCTGCTTTCCGCCTGCTTCCACGATGTCGGCGGCAGGTCTGTCATCAGAAAATCGCCGTGAAATCCAAGAAGGGCGTAGGGTATGTTCGGGTCCAGCTCAGCAATAAACGATGCTATTGCCTTGACTTCCTGGGCGTCAATATAACCCGGTACGAGCAGCGTGCTGGCAACAAGTGGTGGTGGCTCCGGCCTTTCTGCTATACGTTTGGCTGTGGCTGCGAAGTTTTCCAGGGTGCGGCTATTGTCAACGCCGCAGAGCGCACGATGGATATTTTTATCCGTAGCTTTTAAATCAAACTTTACGCAGCCGCCACTTTCCAGAGATAAGCTCATCATCTTATCCAGCAGCTCCGGACTCATCGAGCCGTTTGTCTCCCAGCAAATGCGCAATATCCTCTGCCGGTTCTGTCTGCGTGCGAGCTTTGAAGCTGCTAACGCATGAGGCAACTGACACGTTGGGTCGCCGCCAAAAAAGCATATACAAGAAGTATTTGGAGTTACACTTTCTGCAAGCTGGCGTGCAGTATGTGTTCGATTTGTCGTTGAATGCTCCCGATAGTGCCAGTTTTGACAGAACAAGCAGTCAAATGTGCAAGCCTGGTAGAACACCGCCAGGTTCATATAACCGTGTTCCGGCCCAGCTCGGTATGCCCATTGGGGGTATCCGGCACCGGTACCTCCTGCACATACCCAGTCAGCTACGCAGTTGGTCGGCAGTACGTCGTAATACCAGGAGACCGCAGCTTCCTTGGGAGTACCGCCCATCAAATACCCATTTTCGTTTCTGCGTACACCACAATAGCCCCGCCCACCGGTCGGGATTTTGCATTTGTTCTGACACAGGCCACACTGAATACCCTCTGGAGCAGATGGAGGCAAAGCAGGAAGGCCAAACTTTTCGCGGCTTTGAGCATGAACTTCACGAAGCACTGCCAGACACCCGTTATCAGCATTGCGAATGCACTGGGCACAAAGCGACAATACTTTGGCTATTTCCCCAGAGACTTTGCCACATTTTTTACAGATGGCCATAAATGGTGAGCCCTGGTCGCCGGCGGGCGAGCCTCATTGGCCAAAAACTTTAGGTCGTTAATCCTTTTTTGACGCAGATTTCGCAGATTCCGGCAGGGGATAGAAGTTTGAAGGTTTGGTTAAATGGTAAATGGTTAAATGGTAAATGGTTAAATGGTTAAATAATCACCAGTTACCAATTACCAGTTACCAATTACCAGTTACCAATTACCAGTTACCAATCGATTCGTCTTCCATTTCTGCGGCCATAGATCCTCCTACCTCTACCGCCTCTTGTAACTCTTCGGCCCGTTCTGCCTCCGTATGGTCCCACTATCCTACCTCTGGCAAAGCCAGCTCGAATGTCAAAAGGATAAGCAGCAGGGACCCCGCTTTGCGGGAACCCAGGCCTTGCCACCAAATCGCTAATATCGTAAATGCGGGTTACCATTTTGACAGGTAGAGAGTCTTTTGTCCCAATGATAATTATTCCACCCCTGGCCGCCGGCGGGCGAGCCTCAACTACATAGCCCAATTCTGCCGGGCTGCCTGAAACTGCCATCAACAGAAGCTCTAAGCCCTTACGCAGCGGAATCCCAGAAACGCCCTGCATGTAGATAGGAGTGCTCGCTTCGATAAAGGCGTTCTCGCGCAAATCTTTCCAAAGCACCACTATATTTAACGCGGGTTCGGTTGAATTACGCAAAATCTCAATTGCCTCGCCAAATGGCGTTTCAAGCGTGAGACCAGAAAGATCAACAGGCTGGCCCAGTCTTTTGTAAAGCCCGGCGGTGCGTAACCTGGTGTGGGCCATTTTAGGAGGCGAGTATTTACGGGAGATTTTGTCACGCCTTTGCGCGTACCTGGTTTTTTCCACTCCCACAGTCTCTTTTGTCCACCAGCCAGGCAAACAAATGGTTAACGCCAAGGCTATCGAAATCCAACCCATCAACGATGGGTTTCGCTCAATACCCGCCGCTGGCGGGCTTTGCGCTTTCATAATTTCTCCTTTTCAAGCAAACCAGCTAAACATATAGTTTAGCAATCTTTGACTATTCTGTAAAATAGTAAAAGACTGGCGATGACCCATTTTTTTCGATGTTTTAGCTGTAAAAGTCGAGGTTTAAGGCAATTAAGGTAACATCGCATATGCGATTGCTGGGAACCATTAAGAATTTTACTTGTTTTGAGTAAAAGCTAACGTAAACATCCTTTAGATGGGTTTCAAGCTGCCTCTGCCTATGTAAGGTTCTTAAAAAATGGGTCATCACGAGGTTTTTATAGGTAGGTCCGCCGACGAGTGGAGCAAAGAAGGCAAATATGCATCTTATGAAGCAGAATTATACTAATATCAACGTAAGTTGTAACCGTTCACAGGGTAATATGTTGAATTTTGGCCGTTTTTCGTCATACGCAGTATCCCTGACGGGATTGCGAGGAGCGCAGCGGTTGCGAGGCGTCCCGAACGAAGTGAGGGAACAGCCGAAGCAAACTCGGAGCCTGGGATTGCTTCGCTTCGCTCGCAACAGGCTCCGCAATCTCGATTCTTGACTGTCGTCAGACAAGTTTCGAGCGTTTGAGATTGCCAC
>JBHHZW010000337.1:0-3120 GCA_046758305.1 Bacteroidota bacterium
CTGTCAATAGACTCCATCCGAAAGCGGCGTCATGTACTTTACCCTCGGCGTTGGTGCATGCATAGATTGAAGGCAGCCGGCTCAAATATGGTGGCGTAACGATATCTGAAAAGCCGGACAAAGGGTCCACAAACTCTTCAAAGCTACGCGCAAAGAAGCGAACGTAATCGGCGCTGATGCGAATGTCCGCGTCATAGATCTGACCGGTAAAGGGATTCGTGTATGAAGGCCCGACTGCATAGAAACCCCCGGGCTTGACAATCCAGCGGATCGTGCTGTAGCGAACGTCAGCCGGATCCCACTTCGCGTTATCGGGCTGTTGCCTTACAATGATAGCATCTTTGAACCCAATGCGCTCGAAAGCTTTGTTCCATATCAACACACCTTCCTTGACCGCCTTGCGATACTCGAGTGGAATCGTATTCTCCAGCCAAAATATGATCGGCAGTTTGGGCCGAGAGAGCTTGGCTTTTGGATCAGCCTTTTCCAGATGCCAGCGCTTGATGTAACGAACGTACGGTGATTCCTTAGTCTGCGTTGTGTAATCTTGATACATGGTTAGGAAGTGACCTACCCGATCATCAGCCAACCTGGGCCGATAGCCAGTTTCCGGAAGCGTCGAGAGACTATAACGATACCGATGCTGCATGCTACGGTTGTCGGCGATCAACGCGTTGCTCCGTTTGGGCTTTTTACTCTTGAAATGAATGACCGTCTCGATCTCGGTGTTCAAAGCAAAGGACTTCAACGCACCAAAGTAGCTCTCTTCTTTGTCGAAAGAAAAATCAATTTTTCTTTCGCTCAGCTGATATGTGACCATGTCGTAGTCTTGCAAGAAGAAAGCTCCGGGATCCACCAACACGCTCTCGCGCTCCGGATGTGGCTTGCTTTCAATCTTTGCTGAACCCAGCACTGAACTGGAGACGCCACGGTCTATGGCACGAGAGATCGGTGAGTTCGGGTCAGCACGATAATAGACGTTCTTGTGTATGAACTGAATTTTCTTTCCGACCCTTTTAAACATAAACGGGAACCGATCCACCATCGCGCCGGAATCAAAATAACGTCCGTCACCAGCTTCCCGAGTCACGCTGCAGAGGTAAATTTTCTCGAGCTGATCGGGTTTGATCTCCAGCAACACTTTGTTCTCCTCCTCTTTGTAATAAAGCGTGAACAGGCCTTCGATGGCTTTAAAATCCTTGATGACCTCGTCGAAAGCTTTTTGTTCGTCCTTCTTTTTCTCATCCTTTTTGGTGGTATCGCCTTCGGCGATGACAGTGTCAGGCACGGTTGCCGAAGTAGGCTGCTTTTGAGCAAGCGTCAACGCAGCAGCAAGCGAGAGATAGAAGGCGAACATGCCCAGCAGAGAAAATATGTGCTTCATGAGCTATCCTCCCGTTCGAAAGATGGTAACTGGATTTTTCCCGCCTGCCCCAATGGTCGATGCTTGGCAGACAGGATATTGCTTTTCAACATGGATTAAAGTAAGCCAGAGAATCTCGTTCGATAGTGTACAATGGCAATTTGGCTGAGGTCGAAAAGCAACCGCGGATGCAACTACAAAGCAAGATATGCAAAACCTTTAGAAAACACGAGTCCTGAATTGACCCACGAGAGAGAGGATCGTTACGTATTGCAAGAAAAGGTGCTTCAGGTCTTTTCCCGTAGCGAACTTCTGAACGCTTTGGTCAACGTAGGGGCTTCTTGCCCCCAAGTGCACATACGCTCTGAGATGAACTCGGAGTGCTCCTGATGCGAGGTGGTAAGCAGGTTACGCAAAGAGAGATACTGACGGGAGCTTCCCCTCAGTCCAGTCCAACAGCTACGTCGATAGCGACTTCATGATGTCTACAACCGCAGCTTCGAGATTGCGCAAGTCGAACGGTTTGGTGATATAATACTCGATCCCATAATCTTTCTTCGCTTTAGCGATCGCTTCCTGGTCGTTGAAGGCAGTTAGGATCACGAAATTCATTCTCGCGTACTTGGCATCCTCTTGCAGCGTCTCAATCAACTCGAACCCGTCCATCCCTGGCATCTTGATGTCAGTGATCACCAGGTCGACTTCCAATTCTTTCAATGTATCGAGCGCCTCTTCTCCCGAATAAGCAACACGAACATCGTATCCCAGCGCCGTGATCACTCCCTTCAAGACCAGTGCAATCGACTGTTCATCCTCGACGAGGAGAATTCTCTTGCTTTGTGTCAACTTGTCCTCCCGTGACGCTGCAGACTCCGACTGCATGACAAAAAACCTGATTAAGGTAGAGATTTGACTGAAGAATGTCAAGGAGAAACGTCGCCGTTCGCGATGGTATCATTCGCGCACTTTGCTTTGAGCGGCAAGAAATGTTTCCACGAATTCTGCCGTCAAGCCCATATATTCGCCCACTTGAAACAACTCACTTTTTTCTTGTAGGCTCAAATAGCGGTCCTCGAAGGCATGCCGGAACAATTTCTTGATGGCTTCCGGAGCATGCGCTCGTCGAATCCGCAGTACCTCTTCGTACGATAAGTGAAAGGGTTTCGCCAGGTCGTCGAGGAACTTCCGCTCTAGCTCCGTGGGGCGTGAGTCTTCGAGATGCTCGAGCAACTTCTTTTCGTACACCTCAGTCTTGAACTTCTGCCATTGCGCTTCGCTGAGACGCTTTGCCTGACGGAGGTGTTGAAGGACGGTTGACGTTTCGGCATTCAGGTGATGCCTACCAGCGAGTATTCTTTCGATTTCACCACGAGTCTTCTGCTCATCCGCGACCTCCACACCCCGCTTTCTGGAGACCTTGGCCATGATTTTCCCTTGGAAACTGAATATGCGGACCCCGCCTCGACAACATCAGGTCTAGCCAAGAGGCACAGAACCATCGAACCGATCTGGTGGTCTCGACTTCGCTTCCAGACCGTAGGTCGTCGCGATGGGTCCGTTGCAGCAGGCACTCCTTGTCATATTCGTGCAACACAAGGCTCGTGCCGTCTGTACCACCGACCTTGATTTTTCCTCTGAGTTTACCTAATTTCTCTGGGCGCCTCTCCGTAAGAATCGGTACGGAAAACTACTTTCACATGCTGTACGCAGATCGTCTTCAAGATCCAAAGTATGTTGGCCTTCTCCAGGAACTCGCC
>JBHHZW010000338.1:0-3110 GCA_046758305.1 Bacteroidota bacterium
TCCCTAATGGAGATTAAGAAAACAATCGGGTAACAAGAAGGCACACCGGTCGGGTATTTCGTTACCCAATTTAATTCTTAAAGTTCATAAACGGGGAGCTTGCAACTGCCCGAAGGCGTTGCTTTAGGGCTGGTTGACAACAGCCCATCCGCAGGCGCGAAAGAAGAAAAGGCCCTGCGGAGGTTGTGTGCGGCATTGAAATCAGCATGAGCACGATGACCACAGGCAGAACAGGAGAACCGATGACCGTTGCGACTGGAACGGTGACCACACCGAGAACAAGTCTTCGAGGTGCCACGGGGATCAACATATTCAACTGCGATCCCGCGCTCCAGGGCTTTGTATTTGATAAAGTTCTGCAACTGACCGAAGGCCCACGAGTGAAAGAGTCCTCGTTGTTTCTTGCGGACCTTGATCCGCTCTCGGATGTGCGTCAGGTTCTCCATCACGATCACGTCCCCTGGCTTCAGGTTATCTACGATCTTGTGGCTGATGGCGTGATTGAGGTCGCGCATCCAACGGGATTCTCTGCCAGACAGCCGTTTCAGAACCCGCTTGGTGCTCGGCGTGCCTTTGCTCTGGAGATTGGCCCGTTTGGTAGCGAACCTCCGTCTCACGTGCATCGCTTCTTTGCCACTGAACTTCATGCCCGTGCTCGTTGCAGCCAGGTTGACGATACCCAGATCAACCCCGACGATCTTGCCCTTGCGCCCGGTGGGGTTGGGAGCAGGCATCGGCTTCTCCAAGACGATGTTGATGTAGAACTGCTCGCGTCTCTTGTTGTAGCTGAGCGTGGCCGATGTAGGCTTTTGCCCTTTGAGCAGTCCCCGTTGGTAATTACCGATGTGGAGTTTGATCTTGCAGCGACCATGGACGGTCGAGAGGCTAATCCAGAACTCTTCTCCATCCCCGATCTCGATGAGGCGGAACAGGTCTTTGTCCAGGTCCAGGCTGGTCGGGCGGAAGCGTCTGGGCTTGCGTCCTTGGGCCTTGGCGGACTTGATCGCGCTCACGACCCGGGCGAAGCAGCGGACGACGTAGTTGGCCGTCAGGCTATACCGTTCCTTGAGGACGTAGTAAAGCCTCTGGTGAAGGGTGATCTTGTTCGTGATGTGATGCTCCAGGGCGACATCCAGGGCATCGTTGCAGGCTTGGGCATAGCGATCAAGCGTTTCTTGGATCGTTTTTCCATCTTCGGGTGTGACTTGGAGCTTGCACTTAACGGTCTTAACGAGTTTCATCGCCTTTACTATACCATCCAAGGAGGTGCAAGTCAAGGCGCATTCCCCACCCGGATCAATCCGGGTGTCCCCTGCGCCTAACTTCTATGGGTGGCGCGCACGCGGGCCCGGCGGCGCAGTTCCGCCTCCACCGCCAGTGACAGGGGGGTACGCTCCACCACTGCCCTCGCTGCCTCGATCTCCATCAGATGCTTGGCAATGGCGGGCGTGATGGTGTAGCACGGCTGTCAGATGGATCGGTCAGCCGTCATGCCGCTTCCTCTCCGATGTCGATATTCAGATTAGACACATCCAACTCGCCGGAGATGAGCCTGGGCAGAAGTAGATCGCGGGTGCGACGAAGGTTGGCATTTCGTTCCGCAAGCACTGAGGCTAAGTCTGTCAAATCGCTCAGCATGGATAGCATGTTTGATAAAACCGGTCTTTCTTTCGGCAGGACTAAACATTCGGTGTCCACGAATCGCTTGGCCTGAAAGTTTGCAATGCCGTTTGTTGCCACATTTTGGTAGAACGGCATCTTGTTTTCTTCGCGAAGGTATTGCAAATGCAAATGCATCAACATGCTAAGTACCGGGTTTTTAGGTCGAAACGTCTTACAAAAGCTGGCGCAGATTGCGTAAGTTCCTATCATCCTGAGAATGCTATCAGTGATCAATAAACTACTCCCTACACAACGACTCGACGCGTTGACAGAGTTCTCTACGACAACATCTCCAGGTCGCAACTCGCGCTTCGCCAAGCTTTTCTGGTTGATGTATCGTGTAGGTGTTTTTGAGGGGGCCCCTCTCGAAATGTTTTTAAGATCAGCTCCACGGATCACTACAACTGGGCAATTTCCCTTTTCATTCGGGGTATCACTACCCCAGTCGCCACCAAGATAAGACTCAAGAAGATCGACAAATGGTCGCACCTCCCACCTCTCCGGAATCTTCCCCAGCGGCGAATCGACCATCCGGACCTTCTCGTAGCCTGGGAAGCGGAAGTTGACGAACCACTCACGGTAGAGAACCTGGGCCATCTCCTCCAGGATCTGGATCCGCTGCAGGTTGTTCTCGATCAGCTCGTCGTAGGCGGAGAGGATGGCGGCGATTTTGTGTTGTACTTCCAAGGTGGGCATAAGGAAATCGAAGGTTAACAACTTGTCCAAACTCAGATTGTCTTGTGTAGTGCCGTGGGAGACACCCTGCATGCGTAGCTTAATGAAGTCGATGTAGTACTTGACGAATCTGACATCTGCCTTCTCAGGATCTGGGACAAAGCCAACAACACTATCTGGGAAGCATCCTCTAATTTTTAGAATGGCAGTTTCCGCAATGTTCGCAGCAATGGTTATGCAAAGAGTACCTGGCTCCCATAGTTTGCTCTGAGCCAAACCCTTTCCGTTATAGGTTTGACTATGCTCGTACAGGTAAAGGTTGGCAGCCTTGATGTCACCAGTTTGGAAAAAGGGATACAGGCCACCGTATAGCGATGGATCATTACGGGGACGGTGCCGCGAGCGGCCACGTCCAACAAATCCTAGTTGATCGAGCTTGAATCGTTTTCGGGTTCCAACATCTGTGCTCATCCCGCCGCTCTCTCCAACAGATCTGCCACATTCTCCGCGATCCGTTCTTCCAACTCTCGCACCTCCGCGTTGAGCAATTCCAGTTCCTCGTTGAGTTCTTCCAGCCGTTCCTGGAAATCGAAGTCTTCCTCCTCACGGTCGGCGATACCGACATACCGGCCAGGGTTCAGACTCCAGCCCTGTGCCTCGATCTCTTCGCTGGTTGCCACTTTGCACAGACCTGGCACGTCGGCGTACTGGCTACCAGGAAACCTGTCGGCAAGCATGTCAGCACTGTCATGGTGGTTCTCAGGCTCCTCGCC
>JBHHZW010000339.1:0-3102 GCA_046758305.1 Bacteroidota bacterium
TTCGGTGTAGTCCGCCAAAGCCTGTTTAAGCTGATAAGCAAATCCAATGTAGTCCACAATTAACCCACCCGGCTTATCTTTGAACACACGATTTACACGGGCTATGGCCTGCATCAATCCGTGGCCCCTCATCGGCTTATCGATATACATTGTATGCAGCGGCGGACAATCGAAGCCGGTCAGCCACATGTCCCGCACAATAACCAACTTCATTGGATCATCGGGATCTTTGAAGCGTTTGGCCAGGGCTTCACGCCGGAGTTTGTTACGAATGTGTGGTTGCCATTCGGAACGGTCCGATGCTGATCCGTACATCACAATCTTCAGCACGCCTTTGTCGTCATCATCACTGTGCCAGTCGGGCCTGAGTTTTATGATAGCGTTGTACATATCGACACAGATGCGGCGGCTCATGCAGACAATCATGGCTTTTCCGTCCATAGCCTCAAGCCGTCCCTCAAAATGATTCACCAGATCTTCTGCCACAAGAGCAATGCGTTTACCCGTGCCAACCATAGCTTCAAGCGCAGCCCATTTGGTCCGGAGTTTTTGCTTTTCAGACTCTTCTTCACCTTCCGTGATCTCTTCGAACTCCGGGTCAATTTTAGGTTTTTCCTCTTCAAGTAACTCTATCTTTGCCAACCTGCCTTCATAATAAATTCTTACTGTAGTGCCATCTTCAACTGCTTGAAGGATATCATACTTATCTATATAGTCCCCGAACACTGCCGGTGTGCTCCTGTCGGAGCTTTCAATAGGAGTAGCGGTAAATCCAATAAATGATGCATTGGGCAGTGCATCATGCATATGCCTGGCAAACCCGTCGATGAAGTCGTACTGACTGCGATGTGCTTCATCAGCAATAACCACGATGTTTCTACGAGATGATAATTCCGGATACTGATAGCCCTTAGAATCGGGAAAAAACTTCTGAATCGTGGTAAAAACGACGCCGCCGGCGGGAACTTGTAAAAGCTCCTTTAGATGTTCACGGTCCTCTGCTTGTACCGGTGTTTGGCGCAGAAGATCCCGACAAGCAGAAAAGGTTCCAAAAAGCTGATCGTCCAGGTCGTTCCGGTCGGTAATCACAACCAGAGTGGGATTCTCCATCGCTGGATGCCGGATGACCTTTCCAGCGAAAAAAGCCATCAAGAGGCTTTTGCCGCTTCCCTGGGTATGTCAGATCACACCGATGCGGCGGCCGCCGAAGTGTTCGCTTCCAACACTGTAAGGTGCTGAGGGCTCCCGCACTTCAAAGGGATTTTGCTCTTCATGCGCTGGAAAACGGCCATATAGTGTCAAAGGTTCCGCTTCAATGCCGCAAGCTGACAAGGTATATTCTACCGCTTTGTTTACAGCGTGGAACTGGTGATACGCGGCCACTTTCTTAGCAATACTAGCTCCATCGTCCTCAAAGACAACAAGATTCAGGATGAGATCGAGAAAACGTCGCTTGTTGAAAACCCCTTTCAACAGCACCTCGAGTTCCACCGATCCTCGAGGAGCAACTTCCTTTCCGTCGATGGTGCGCCACGGCATGAACCGGTCCCAGCCGCTTGTAAGTGTACCTAAGCGTGCCTCCAGACCATCAGAGATGATAAGCAACTCGTTGTAGATAAAGAGACTTGAGATATCGATTTTGTAAGTCTGTAGTTGGTTGAAGGCGTGGCGGATAGTCGCCTTCTCATCCGCTGGGTTTTTGAGCTCGATAATACTCAAGGGCAAACCGTTGACAAAGACCAGAATATCCGGACGATGGTTCCTGCTGTTCTCAACGACCGTAAACTGGTTGACGACGAGCCAATCGTTGTTGTTTAGATCGTCAAGGTCCAAGAGCCAGACCTTGTCATGTACCTCGCGCCCATTCCGCATGTATGAAACATCCACACCGTCTGTGAGCATGAGATGGAATCGCCGGTTGTTCTCGATCAGACTGGGTGATTGGGCGCGTGTGATTTTCCGAACGGCTTCGTCGATAGCAGTGACCGGAAGATTCGGGTTGATATTCTCCAGAGCGATCTGGAGTCGTTCGACTAATACGACCTGATCGTAGTCTTCCTGCTCCGCACCTAGCTCGCCAGGACTAATGGTTGAACCGAACTTCACCGAATAACTAAGGCTTTCAAACCAAGCCAGAGCAGTTTGTTCAATTACGGATTCTGTGACCTTTGCTGGCCCGGTTGTCATGATCGACCTTCTCTTTTCTCCACAGTTTTAGCGGCTTGGGATGATTCTTCGATTTCCTCATCCTGTTGGGAATTTACAACAAATTCATTGAGGGCATCGCTGTATGCCTGACGATCAAGGTTAAACAGGATTTCACTATGACTGTATGGCAAATCGAAAATCATAACCGGTGATTCGTGAAGTTGATCCACCCAATCATTGAACTCGGAATTATCTTCAAAAGTTAACCGCTCTGGCTGTCCCACTGGAGAATAGGATCTGTGGATATTCCACAAAAAAGCCGCAACTGTATCGGCCGCACCTGCTGCAAGGAAGGCTTGCACCGGTTCGAGATTGACCGAAAATGCCTCTCGTCCATGCGACGCCATACCTTCTCTAGTTCGCAAATCACACAAACCAAACACTGTCGTCATAAGACCATTAACCGTTTTCCTGATGCTTTCGGTAGCTTCAGATGGTGATCCGTGTCCACTTGGGAAAAGGCGCAGTTGAGTCAGAGTTTCTCTAAGGAGCCTTGGTGTGTCAAAATCATTGTCGTAACCAACACCAAGTTCATCGAGGATAGTTTTGCAGATGGTATCAACAAGTGCCTTAGACAAGTCGAACACCAGGGCCGGTCTTTCGTGAATGGCTTCTTCGATAGCCTCGATCTGATAACGGATTTGTACAGCCCCTCCGGCACGAGCCAGTATTCCACGGGCCCCTGACATTTGAAATGATCCGTTGTTAAGAAGAATACTCGTCATACCTCAGCCTCCTCAGCAAACTTCTCAGCCTCCGGAACGTGCAGTTCGCCTGAGAGGAGTTTGGGAAGAAGAGAGTCTCGGAGAGAGGATAAAATAATATCCTCTTGAAGATTTGGGTGGTCTCCCTGTTGAGTGTTTCTAGAAGATGAGATATACTTCTGTCACCACG
>JBHHZW010000340.1:0-3102 GCA_046758305.1 Bacteroidota bacterium
TCGGGTCCAGCAATTGGAAGCCGAGCGCGAGCGGCTCGACACCATCCGACGGTTATCGGCGACACTCCACGATCGCATTAATAACTCGCTGGGAACCATTCAGCTTGCAACGGATATTTTGAAAAAGAAAGAATTGCCGAAGGGGGAACGGGTGGAGCGCTGCGATACAATCTTCGAACAGGTCGAAAAGATCGTTGAAGTCCTGCAAAAACTCAAGGAGATCCAGAAGGAGAAGACCTTCCGGTCGGCAGGACAAGAAATGTACGAAGTCTAGGATGCTTGCATGGAAATAAATTCTTCGATCTGAGGAAAGATGAAGAGGACATGCGAAGCAGTCATCATCGACGCAATTCGAACGCCGGTCGGAAGGTACGGCGGAGTGCTGCGTCCGGTGCGCCCAGATGATCTGAGTGCGCTCGTCATCAAGTCGCTCGTTGCGCGGACAAAGACCGACGCTTCCATCATCGAGGACGTGCTGTGGGGATGTGCCAATCAAGCAGGGGAGGACAACCGGAACGTTGGGAGGATGGCGCTCTTACTCGCCGGACTCCCCTATCATGTTCCCGGCAATACGATCAACCGTCTCTGCGGTTCGAGCCTCGATGCGATCAATCAAGCAGCACGGGCGATCTGGTCTGATGACGCAGGCGTTCTCATCGCCGGGGGCGTGGAAAGTATGAGCCGAGCGCCGTATTCGATTCCGAAAAATCTCACGAGTGAGTACGGAAACCTCACAGCGTACGACACAGCGCTTGGCTGGCGTTTTCCCAACCCAAACATGGAACAGATGTTTCCACTGGAAAGCATGGGTGAAACGGCGGAGAACGTTGCCGAGAAGTACAAGATCACTAGAGAAGAACAGGATCAGTTTGCGTACAGCAGCCACATGAAGGCTGTGAGGGCACAGACCGATTGCAAATTCCACGATGAGATCGTCCCAGTGGAAATTCCGAGCAAGAAAGGCGATCCTGTTTTCATGGGGCAGGACGAAGGGCCGCGGCCAGACACTTCGTTAAAAAGGCTCGCAAAGCTTCCGCCTGTTTTTCGGAGGAACGGCAGCGTGACCGCGGGGAATTCCTCTTCGTTGAATGACGGCGCGGCAGCGGTCCTCATCATGAGTGAGAGGAAAGCCAAGGAACTCGGCATGAAGTCAATGGCGCGCATCGTCTCCACGGGTGTTGCCGGTGTTGACCCTCGCTACATGGGCGTTGGGCCCGTTCCCGCGGCCAGCCGAGCTCTTCAAAAGGCTGGCCTCAAAATGGACGACATTGAGCTGGTCGAGTTGAACGAGGCTTTCGCTTCCCAATCCATCGCCGTCATTCGCGACCTTCACATGGACCCTTCGAAGGTCAACGTAAACGGAGGAGCGATTGCTCTCGGCCACCCGCTTGGCTGCAGCGGCGCACGCATCATGACGACTCTACTTCACGAAATGAGACGGCGCAAAGCACACTATGGCCTTGCCACGATGTGCATCGGTGTTGGGCAGGGCATCGCGACAGTGGTGGAATGGATGGGTTGACGACCTGTCGAGCCTTCCAAGTTTTACTCTGCTGTGAGGGACTCCGACATAGTCGGGGTGTACCGATCTTTCCGTTAGCAACTTTAGCTCTTCAGTGCGAGGGTGTCTGCTGAAAGGAGGATTCGTTTATGACCTTCATCACTCTGGTAAAATTCCGTCGGAGGCCGACAGCCGATGAGGTCAACAGTGCGCCTCAGAAACTACAGCAAGCCGGCCTGAAGATCGTGTCATCCTACTGGACGCTCGGCCGGTATGACGCTGTCGTGGCGCTCGAAGCACCCGACGAAAAGTCTGTCATGAAAGCCATGGGTGGCTTGATGGAACCCGCCTCCACCGAAACGCTCGTCGCTATCCCAAGAGCCGAAGCACTGAAGTTGGTTGGATACTAGAGAAATCGGCGTCCCCTGCTTGTCCGCCAATCTTTCCGTGAAGCCCCGTGAAGCGGGGCGAAATGATCCACGAAGTGTCACGAAGTGCGGCGAAGCCGCACTTCGTGAGTGGACTGCTTCGCGGGCGGGCTCGCGAAACGATCCCTTTCCCGCCACGAAGTGGCCCCTTCGGGGAAGGGACGGACGAAGTCCCCACGAAGTGGCCTTCGGCCTTCGGGGCTTCGCCGCGGGAAATTCTGCCGAAGGCATCACTTCGTGAGTGATTGGAGATATCGGTGGTTGCTTCCAACGCGGCTCGCGGCGCCGCTACTCCGCTCCACGGGCGGGTCGATTGCTACAGCCCATGCCTTGACGAACCCAAATTGTCGATCGATCCGTCTGGCGGACTGAGTTTCTTGAGTTCGTGCTAAGAATTCCTTACCTTACATCTACAACTCGCACCATTTCCCACCGCAGAGTACACAGGAGACCTCCGGATGTCGAGACTTTTTCTCCTCCTTCATTACATCGGTATGGGCATGCTCCTCACCTCGATCATCGCGGCCCCCATATTTGAGAGAAGTATTCGCAAGGCTTCGGAAAAAATAGTCGCACTGACGTATCAACGCCTGTTTCGCCGAATCGGCCTCCTTTCCCCATTCGGATCCCTCATCGTTCTCCTGAGCGGAATCGGAAACATGTATTTTGACGGGTATACGGTTTTCTCTCACGGATGGCTCACAGCAAAAATCATTCTCTTCGCCGTGCTGGTCGTCAATGGCGGCATGGTCAACCCGCCTCTGATGCGAAAACGAACCACACTCATCGAACAAATGGTTGAAGGAAATACTCACGAGGATGCGGAAGAGATTCTCGCAAAGTACAACCGACAGCAATCGACATTTCTTCTCGTTCAATCCGTCGTCATCATTGTTATCCTCTATCTCGCGGTCTTTAAACCTGTCTGAAGGTCATAATCATGAAGACAAGACTATTTACCAGCATCTTCGAGTCCTTGCTGCTCATGTTCTTCGTCGTTCCGCTGATCTACCCCCAAACATTGAAATACACTCCTGGATCCGAAGATTTCAAGTATACGTTCGGTCACCACAAGCCAGTGCTAACCCTAAAACCCGGAACAACACTCGAGACATGGATTCAAGACTCGTACGACGGTCGAGTCACGAAACCCACGGACGTACCGAGCGAGCT
>JBHHZW010000341.1:0-3096 GCA_046758305.1 Bacteroidota bacterium
TGGAATCTACATCATCGCCCCATCAAGGGCTCAAACAAAGCCCCAAAAGCTCCACAGGTAGGACTCGAATCCCGCTGCGCTCCGTGAGACGGAGCTTCGCGGGACTTCGTGGCGCTTCCGACTGATTGACTACAGAATCAGCGCCACTCAGCCTACCGGCACATTGATTGGCTAGAACAAAAAAGCTCCACAGGTAGGACTCGAACCTACAGCCCTCCGGTTAACAGCCGGATGCTCTACCATTGAGCTACTGTGGAATGTTGATCGTTTAGGCCGGTCTCGCCTGCCCTCCTCCCGGCCCCCTTTCATGAAACCTTCCGTGGAACCCCACTGAGCAACTGTAAAATCTTCCTCTCAAAAAGTAAAATTGACCTGTCTCTTTGGCAAGTCAAGGAGGAATGCTTCAGTTGCGCAACGTAACTTCAACAAATTCAGAAATTAAATATAACCCCCGGTTCGCCGAAAGTCAAGGCGACGACGAACTGAAACTGGCAGGGTATTTGTTAGCACTATCACAGCAGCAGACGAATTTCTTGACTCTCGAACGCCTTTTCACTATATTGAATTCAAATTCAGAGTGATTGCGAGGGATCGAACGTACCCGGGAGCTGGCCTCCGCGCGCGGAAATACCACACGAGCAGTATGATCCGCACAGGGTAAGGAAAAAGCATGGAAGGCAACTTTTCCAATCGCGTTCAGGATGTGATTCGGCTCAGCCGGGAAGAAGCGTTGAGGCTAGGCCACGATTACATCGGTACAGAACATTTGCTCCTCGGTATCATTCGTGAGGGTGAAGGCATTGCTGTAAAGATTCTCCGCAATCTCGGCGTCGACCTCTATAAACTCAAGAAAGCCATCGAGGATACCGTCCGGACCACCGGAGGCACGCTCACCATCGGCAACATCCCGCTGACGAAGCAAGCCGAAAAAGTCCTGAAAATCACTTATCTGGAAGCGAAACTTTATAAATCTGACGTCATCGGAACGGAGCACCTCCTCCTCTCCTTACTCCGCGACGATGACAACATCGCTGCGCAAATTCTGCACCAGTTCAACGTTCACTACGATGCCGTTCGCAGCGAGCTCGACAACATCATCAGCGGTAAACCTTCAACCCCACCGCCGACGGCGCAGTATGAGCGCAAGCAAGAGAAATCAAAAACACCTGTGCTCGACAACTTTGGGCGCGACCTGACGAAGCTGTCTGCTGAAGATAAACTCGACCCCATCGTCGGGCGTGAGAAAGAGATCGAGCGCGTCGCGCAGGTTCTCAGCCGTCGGAAGAAGAATAATCCTGTGCTCATCGGCGAGCCGGGCGTTGGCAAAACGGCCATTGCAGAAGGGCTTGCGCTCCGCATTGTCCAGAAGAAAGTTTCCCGTGTCCTGCACGACAAGCGCGTCGTCACGCTCGATCTCGCTGCGCTCGTCGCCGGCACCAAATACCGCGGCCAGTTCGAAGAACGCATGAAGGCGGTCATGAATGAGCTCGAAAAAGCGAAGGACGTCATTCTCTTCATCGACGAGCTCCACACGATCGTGGGAGCGGGCGGCGCGTCGGGCTCCCTCGATGCTTCGAACATGTTCAAACCCGCATTGTCCCGCGGCGACCTCCAGTGCATCGGCGCCACGACGCTCGACGAGTACCGCCAGTACATCGAAAAGGATGGGGCTCTCGACCGCCGATTCCAGAAAATTATGATCGATGCAACGACCGTTGAAGAAACGATCAAGATTCTCCAGAACATCAAATACAAGTACGAAGAGCACCATGGCGTCCGGTACGTTGACCAGGCAATCGAGGCGGCCGTGAGGTTGAGCGACCGGTACATCACCGACCGGTATCTGCCAGACAAAGCCATCGATGCGATGGATGAGGCAGGATCGCGTGTCCACCTGGCGAACATCCACGTGCCGAAGGAGATCCTGGAACTCGAAGGGGAAATTGAAAAGATCAAGCAGTCGAAGAATCAGGTGGTCAAGAGCCAGAATTTCGAGGAAGCGGCGCGTCTCCGCGACCTTGAAAAGAAATTCCTCAGCGACCTCGAGATCGCCAAGCGTGAATGGGATCTGAAGGCACAGGAAACGGTGCACGAAGTCACGGAGGACCACATTGCCGAAGTCGTCTCGATGATGACCGGCATTCCAGTGTATAAAATCGGCCAATCCGAGTCCGAGAAATTGCTCAAGATGGCAGATGCCCTCAAGGAACAGGTCGTCGGACAGGACGAGCCAATCAACAAGCTTTCGAAAGCCATCCGCAGAACGCGCGCTGGTCTGAAAGACCCGAAGCGTCCGATCGGTTCCTTTATCTTCCTCGGTCCTACCGGTGTCGGGAAAACCGAATTGGCAAAAGCACTCGCCCGCTACCTTTTCGACTCCGAGGAAGCACTCGTCCGTATTGACATGAGCGAGTACATGGAGAAGTTCAGCGTGTCGCGTTTGGTTGGCGCTCCCCCAGGATACGTCGGCTACGAAGAGGGCGGACAGCTCACGGAAAAAGTCCGCCGCAAGCCGTACTCCGTCGTCCTGCTCGATGAGATCGAGAAAGCCCACCCCGACGTGTTCAACATCCTGCTCCAGGTCCTCGAGGACGGGGTCATCACGGACAGTCTCGGCCGACGCGTCGATTTCAAGAACACGATTCTCATCATGACCTCGAACATTGGCACCAAAGACTTGAAAAACCTCGGTCAGTTCGGGTTCGGGCTCGGTTCTTCGCAAGATCGGTATCAATCCATTAAGAGCACAATCGAGGATGCCGTCAAGCGCGTGTTCAACCCTGAGTTCATGAACCGCATCGATGACATGATCATCTTCCACAACCTCGAGCGCGAACATATCATGGAGATCATCGACATCCAGCTAAAGGATCTTGTGAAGAGGATGACGTCGATGAATATCACGCTGGAACTGACGAGGAGCGGAAAAGAGTTCCTCGGTGAAAAGGGGTTTGACCCAACGCTCGGCGCCCGGCCCTTGAAGAGGGCACTTCAGAGGAACCTAGAAGACCCACTCGCGGAGGAGATCCTCCGCGGCAAGTTCGGTGACGGAAGCAAGGTTAGGATTACCTACAATAAAAAGGCGGACGAGCTGAG
>JBHHZW010000342.1:0-3095 GCA_046758305.1 Bacteroidota bacterium
ATCGATTTCCTTCTGACCAATGTCTCTTCTGCAGCTACAATCGCATCGCTCCGAAGCAAATAGCTACCGGACCTTCGCAGCATGTTGAGTCCTGTCCATGCGAGGAACACTCCACCGAGTGAGGCGGTGATCCCCGTAAACAGCGGGGCACCTAATGTTCCCCCAAGCCCGACGATGGCAGAGACAATGACGAACGCATCCACCGCGAGCACGCCAGCGAAGAACAGCATCGCAGCACCGAAACCCGATTCCATTGCACGGTCGATCAGATAAAACACGATTGGACCGGGCAACGCGGAGGTCGCTATTCCGATGCCAAACGAACTGACAAAAATACCGATCAGCGTGGCAGATTCAGGGAACATACTTCTCTCCCGCCACGAAGTGTCACGAAGTGACCACTTCGTGGGCCCCCTTCGGGGAAGGGATGGACGAAGTCCCCACGAAGTGGCCTTCGGCCGTCGGGACTTCCCCACTAGATTTCGCCAGGCTTATATCACAACTGTGGGAAGCTGCACGGCAGCGAAATCGAGGCCTTACTTTTTCTTCCCGCCGCAACAGATCTCATAGTTGACGCCACAGGGACATTCGTAGCAGAGCTGGTCGAGTCGCTGAGTCACGATCGAGCCGCCGCTATGGCGGCAAATGCAGCCGAGCGATGACTCCTGCAGCTGTGCGTACTGAATCACGTCCTCTCCTTTCACGATGAGCAGTGCGTTGTGAGTTTCGAGCAAGTCTTTCGTAAGGTACTCCATCACCGCGGATCCCTTCCGGTCCGTATTCAGAATCCCGATTTTCTCACGCTGGCCGATGGACTCGTCGAGGAGCAAAACGTCATACTCTGCCTTCCTCGCAAGGTCTTGCACGGCGACGACGACTTTCTGTTCGCCAAACCTGACCGACACAACGCCATGTGATTCTGGCTCGCTATGAGTATAGTGCGCAGTCACGACGGTGGGCACGACGAACGTCCTACCCTTCTGTGCATGTGCAGAGACTGCGATGAAAACAATAAGAACAAACGTCAACATCGGTGTTGATTGATGTGACTTCATGGAAACAGCTCCCCCTGTTGTTTTTGAAAAACCAGGACAAGCCAGACAATTGTCTGGTTTTCGTACCGCTTTTCAAATCCGTGTGATTGAATGAAGCGCTGAATGCTCTCGGAATCGTGGTAGAAAGGGTGAAACGACCAACGGAAGATTCTTGCGACCGCCGTCGCCGCCGAGAAAAAGAGCCGAGTGTACCAAACGGGTCTCGGGTAGGAGACAGCGTACGTTTCGCTCGTTTTCGCCAATGACTTCGCGACAAGCGTCTTCCAGTCCTCGTAGCAGCAAATGACTTTATCGAGAACGGTGATCTCACACTCCGGAACCGAGTCATCCGCTTCCATCGAACCATCTCCATTCATGAGGACAAAATCACCCAAACGATACGTAGCTCGATCGACGAGTCCCATCTCCGCAGCAAGCGTTCGAGCCTGTTCAAGCATCCCTTTTGAAATCTCCACGCCAAAAGCCTGTCTGGCACCTTGCTTCAGGAGGCTAAGATGAAGTCCGCCGACACCGCAACCGATCTCGAGAATATTTTTCGACTGTAAGCCCGGTCGGGAAACCCCTGCCACGAGCATTTTCTGACATTTGTCAAGTCCTTTTTTGCGGAACTGCTTTGCATAGCGTTTCGCGTGTTTCGAAAAGAACTTGTCAGTCCCGCTCGTCTCTATCGAACAGCAGTTCATCCAATTACCTCCTGACCCTGAGTGTTCAGTCGTCTCTGTGTTCCACCGCCCCCCATGAACGAGCTCTCGCACGTCGGGCGCGTCTGCGATCTCTCCAGTCGGGTGAAACAATTTGTGGCAGTTGGGTGGTGACCAATATAGATTTCTTTGGCTCGCGAGTCAAGGATAATATCGACTGGATCAGAGTGTGCTGGTTTCTAGTCTTTCACATCCGTTAAATGAAAAGGCGGGAACAGTCCCGCCTTCAGTTCTTCAACTCACGTCCAGCCGCAATCCTGCTGATGAGAAATTCTTCTCGAAATTCAACAGACGGCCTACCGGACACCAACGAGCACCTAAGACCTATGGCTCAGTGATCGCGAAGCGTCCGCATCGAAAGGTTCAGACATCGTATGCACGATCGGTCAAGATGCAGCAGGTGCTGTTGCCACTTTGAGTTTGTAAAGGAGAGCAGCAATCACTCCCAAGATGATGTAGTAGACCAAACCGTAGATGAACCATTGTAATGCCAGAGAGTACGGTATTTGATAGGCAGCGTAGGAACTGTATGCCATCGGAGTGGCGACCATCAGGCCGACGTAGAGGCCATAACGGACTCCCTCCATGATGCCCCTGTTTTCATATCCTTTCGAGAAGATAAATACAAAGAAGAACGAGAAAATGATACCCACGATAAAGTGGATCCACATCTTGGATTCCTCGGCTGGCCTCATGATATCGCTCAACTCCGGCGATTCATAGGTGGACCCGAGTATGGCGCCGTGAATCAAGAGGTTCAGGATCATACTAACGGCGTACACGACCACAAATGGCAAGAGAAGCTTTTTGAGGTTGTTCATGGCAGGTCTCCTCTCAAAATGTGGCTAAATGGTGAATTGTGAGTCCAGAAGGCTCTCTGAAGATATGAACAAGACTCCGACGAACACCTTCATCAGGTATTATCATCAGGAGTCGATGGGAGTCCACAGTTCGGATAATGGACTTCCCAAATCTACAAGAATTTCAGGTGTTTGTCAACCCATCCACCACGGTTAAGCACTTGTGCTTTACCAGTCAGCGGATTCGGTCTTCTTCTCCTATTAGTCACCAAGGAGTCAGCAAGAAAATCTTGTACCCTCTTCCGGGCAGTTGGACGGGGAATTCCACCAGAAACTCTCTCCTCACTCGTCGAACTGCTTGACCGAGCGCATCTCTGAATTTTAGCGCCGCAGCAGATGCCTCGAGGAGCTTCTCGGCAGGAAGGGTCAGCCTAAGAGATCGACACCCTCGGCGGAAAAATTGCACCGAAGGAGCACGGCTTCGGATGCTTGCTTTCTGATGAATGTAAAGGTATGCTCTTCTTCCTATCAATGCCGAT
>JBHHZW010000343.1:0-3088 GCA_046758305.1 Bacteroidota bacterium
AACCAGGATGCAGTTCGCTGGTTTCTCGAGTCAATTTTCCCGCTTGTCAAACGGCGCTGTCCCAGGGCAACTCTCTTCATCATGGGGAAAAAGCTCCCCGAAGACATTCAGTCACTCCGGAGCGATTCCGTTGTTATCACCGGCTATGTACCCGACCTGAAGAGAGAAGTACAGCGCTGTCAAGTGGCGATTGCACCGTACCGTATTGGCGGCGGTCTTCGCTTCAAGATTCTGGAGTCTTTTGCAATGAGGGTACCTGTAGTCTCGACAACAGTCGGATGCGAAGGAATCGAGGCAGAACATCAAAAACACCTGTTAATAGGAGATTCGCCAGAGCGGTTCGCCCAAGCGATAGTCCGGTTGTTTGAAGATCATGTTTTGCGAGAGTCCCTTGTCACTCAGGCGTATGCTCTTGCCGCTGAAAAATATCAGTGGGGATCTGTTGCTGAGAAATTCGAACTTGTCTATCATCGGGTTGTCGATAAGAAGAAACGAGAGATGATTCAGTGATCGCGGTAGTGCTGTTCTGGCTGGCGTTGGCGACTATTTTCTATACTTATGTCATCTATCCGGTGATTCTGTTTTTACTGGTGAAGTTCAAGGGATCACAAAAGGTGGTTGGCAATGTTGTTAATTGGCCGACAGTGACAGTCGTCGTTTCCGTCTATAACGAAGGGAGGGTTCTTGAGAACAAGATCAAGAATCTGGAGATGATTGATTACCCAAAGGAAAAAATGACATACCTATTTGGCTCTGACGGTTCAAATGACCGGACTAACGAAATCCTGAGGCTCTGTGTGCTCCCGAACTTTCGTCTAGAAATATTTCCCGAGCGGCGCGGGAAGAACGTTGTGCTGAACGAACTCATTGCCCAAGCTGACGGGGAGATTGTTGTCCTGTCTGATGCGAACACCTTCTACAATGCGGATACGATCAAGAAATTGGTTCGGCATTTTTGTGACCGCTCAGTTGGGGCTGTGTGTGGGGAGTTGGTGCTGGAACCCGGCGAAGCGACGGTCGGTGGCTTCGGAGAAGTGATGTATTGGACGTACGAAAATAACCTCAAACGTTTTGAGAGTGAATTTCACACGACCCTTGGAGCAACGGGGGCAGTATTCGCTATCCGGAAGGAGCTCTTTCAGCCACTGCCGATAGGAAAGGCCGTCGCGCCGGATTTTGTCATTCCGATGGGCATTGTGATACAGGGTTTTCGAGTACGGTATGAATCTGAGGCGGTTGCCTATGAGAAGACTTCCGATTCTGTGATGGACGAGTTCCGGCGAAAGGTACGAATCGGAGCGCGAAACTTTTACGGTATCTCTGAATTCGGTTCGCTTCTGCACCCTCGGCACGGATTTGTTTCATTTGCCCTTTGGTCGCGCAAAATTCTCCGCTGGTGCGTCCCGGTTCTCTTATTGGTCATCCTCGTTACGACCGGTTTACTCGCTGCGACGTCAGAATTCTTCCGTGGTGTTCTCCTCGGGGAGGTGATGTTTCTGGCCGTGGCTCTAATCGGATTCTTGGCTGAAGAACTGAAACTGGACATCGGTTTGTTCGGTTTACCGTACTATTTTGTCGCGGTGAACATGGCCCTCGTCGTAGGATTCATCAAATTTGTTCTCGGACTACAGTCACCGACATGGGAGACCGCTCGCAATTATCCATGACGATCCGGGAGGCGTCTTGAGAGTTCTCATCACGGGTATCGCTGGATTTTCGGGTTCGTATCTTGCTGAAAATCTTCTCAAGCAAGGGCAGAGGGTTTTTGGCATTTCCAAATCAGCGGGCGATTTAGAGAATCTTAGTACAGTACTAGATAGGATAGAAATTGAACTGATCGATATAACCGACGCAACTAAAGTCGTGAAGATGCTCGCCGGGATTCAACCTGACACTATTTACCACTTGGCGGCGGAGGCTTCAACTCAGAGATCATTGAGAGATCCCGTGCAGACAGTCCAGACTAATGTCATGGGCACGCTCCATATTCTTGAAGCCGCGCGAATGCTTCGGAAGATCCCCTGTATATTGGTAGTGTCGTCTGCAGAAGTGTATGGAGCCGTTAGGCCTGAAGATACACCTCTAAAAGAAACCTCTCCGCTTCGACCCGTTCATCCATATGGATTTAGCAAGGTCGCTGTGCATTTCTTGGCATATCAATATGTTCAAACCTATCAACTGCCGGTGATTGAAGCACGATCGTTCAGCCATATTGGACCCCGCCAAAGCATGGATTTCGTTGTCCCAGATTTTGCCAAACAGCTTGCGGAAATCAAGCTCGGTCTTCGCGAAGCCAGGATCGTCGTCGGTGATTTATCAGCCAATCGGGATTTTACTGATGTCCGTGACGTTGTCCGTGCATATCAGTTGCTTGCCGAAAAGGGAAGGGGGGGCGAGGTATATCATGTCTGTTCGGGATGTCCGCACTCCATCCAGGAAATCCTTGATACGTTAATTTCCATCGCTGGGGTTAGTGTGACAATACACATGGATCGAAACAAATTGCGTCCCGTAAAGATGGCGTTCATTGTTGGTTCACCCGAGAAAATCAGGACGGAGTTAGGATGGCGGCCGACGATTCCGCTTCGTGAAAGTCTTGAGAATACATTTGAGTACTGGGTGGAAAAAATAAAAGGCAAGCAGTCGAAGAAAACGACCGCATAGCAGTGTCCAAGCGGACAGAAAAAATCGTTCTCCTTACTGTTGACTTTCTGGCCATTAACCTGGCGTGGCTGACGTACTATGCTCTTCGGGTGCGGAGCGGTTGGGTAGCCTACCCGGTCGAAGCAGACCTCCGGGTCCCAATGCTAGTGGTGTACGCATACTGGTTGATACTCTTTTTCTTCTTTGGACTCAATCGCTCGTGGTACGTTCGGTCTCGGTTCGATGAGTTTGCCACTGTCTTCAAAACAGTGACGTTCGGTGTGTTGGCATTGTTTTTCATCATGTTCATCGACGATGTATCCACAGGATCTCCTACGCAGTCGCGGCTGCTCATCGGTATATACTGGCTGATTCTGCTAGTGTGTGTTGGCGGCGGTCGAGTCCTGATTCGAAGTTTCCAGCGGCGACTCCTCGAAGCGGGAAT
>JBHHZW010000344.1:0-3086 GCA_046758305.1 Bacteroidota bacterium
TCACTGCGTTCGACAGAGGTCACCTGCAGAGCTTGCCCACGCCACTGGAAGAAAATCCAGCGGAAGGGGATCGGCCGCTCGCTCGACCGGTGCTCGAATCGCCTCCGGATGGAAGCACAACGCCGGCATTTCCGACGTTTCGATGGCAACCTGTTCCGGATGCATTCGAGTATAGTATCTTCGTTTCAACCTCAAGCTTCACAAACGAGATCTGGTCGTTCACATTGAGTGATACAGTCGTGATCTACAATGGTAGGTTTCTCACTTCTGGAGTAACATACTACTGGAGAGTGGGAACAATTACGAATGCGCCATGGGATCCAAATTCGCTCAGTGCGGTGTGGAGTTTTCGGCCGGAGTGATGGAGGGACTGAAAAGAGAGCGCCTTGTCTCCTGCGTTCTCATGATTCTGATAGGCTACAGCATTAGTCTAGGCCAGGAATCAGCTTTTGATGAGGAGCTACGGTCCAACGAGCACAATCGTCTGGACCGTCGGAACGCGGACGCAATTGTCTGTGAGTGGTTGGTATGAATTTCAAGAACAGACAGGCGTACCGGACCGTTCGATTGCTAACGTTGCCATGAACCTTCTGGTCCGATTATGAAGCGAGCGAGACACAGCCGGATTCGGGTGAAGCTGCCGAGGATCTTTCGGTTGGAGCTGCGCAGCAACCCAAAATTTATATCGAGAGTGGAGGATTTTCTCCGGGGAGTCAACCGCTCGCTGCATCTGGATGAAATCCAGTTCAACAAGCTCCTCGTTTCAACAACCGAGGCAGTCAACAACGGGATCATTCATGGCAATAAGATGGATCCCGAGAAAAAAGTTTCCATCAGGTGCGAGGTCAACACGACGGCGGTGGTCGTGCGGGTGAAGGACGAAGGGGCAGGTTTCAAGCCGGAGGAGGTTCCCGATCCTCTGCGGGAGGAGAATCTCCTGCTCGAGAGCGGACGCGGGATCTTTCTGATGAGGACACTGATGGACCACGTCGATTACTTCATAACCCCGAGAGGGGTCGAAGTGATCATGCGGCTCAATTTGAATCGGTGACGGATCGCGAAGTGGTCAATCGCTAAGCCTCGTGGAACCCCGAGGCTTTCTCGTGGGTGGAGTCCTCAAGCCTAAAAGGAAGCAGGGAGAGCAAATGCTGCAAATAAATGAAGGGTCTTCATCTCCATCCCACTCGTTATTGTTCCCAAGGGATGCCCGACAAGATCGCTTGCCTAGCTCTGTTTACCTCGTTCCACTCGGTGGAACGGGCTTGTCCGCCTCGGCGAGACAGGTCGGAGCGGGTCGAACTCTGACGGCCTTCGGCAGAGTTGCTTGGCTTGGCACTGAGTTACAAACCAGTTTTCGCGATGTTATTCTTCACCCCCGCCGCGGATTTCTGCAACGCTGCCTTTTCATCTTCCGCTAGCTTGATTTGAATGATCTCCTCCATCCCCTTCTGGCCGATCTTGATCGGTACGCCGACCACGACGTCTGACAGGCCATACTCACCCTGCAGCCACACCGCACACGGCAGGATGCGCTTCTTATCCCTTACGATCGATTCGATCATCTGGACGGCCGCAGATGCCGGGGCGTAGTATGCACTTCCGGTTTTCAGATAATTTATGATCTCGATTCCCCCGTTGCGTGTCCGCTGGACAAGTGCATCGATTTTCTCTTTCGGAAGCAGTTCTGTGAGCGGAATGCCCGCGACCGCCGTGTACCGCACGAGCGGTACCATCGAATCTCCATGGCCGCCTAGGACGAACGCGTACACGTCTTCCACCGACACATTGAGCTCCATGGCGATGAAACTCCGGAAACGGGCGGTGTCTAGTACACCTGCCATTCCGATCACCCGATGTCGTTCAAAACCGCTGACCTTCAGAGCGACGTAGGTCATCACGTCAAGGGGGTTCGAGACGACGATGAGAATCGACCGGGGTGACCTCGCGACGGTCTGCTCGGTCACGGTTTTCACAATCTCTTGATTCGTTTTTTGCAGATCTTCACGGGTCATCCCGGGTTTGCGAGCGATGCCGGCGGTGATAAGCACGATGTCCGAATCGGCCGTTTCATCGTAGCTGTTTGTCCCGATGATCCTCGAGTCATAACCTTCAATCGGGGCAGATTCATACATGTCGAGTCCCTTGCCTTGCGGAAGGCCGCCGATGACATCCACGAGGACAACCTCGTGTCCGAGCTGTTTGTCGGCAATGCGCTGGGCCGCCGTGGCGCCCACGTTTCCAGCACCAACAACTGTAATTTTCAGCATGGGGTCTCCTTGGATTGATTCCCATCCGCTGTTGGAGGAATGGGGAAGTGTGGGTTTCGATTGACTATAGTAGAAGAACAGAGGGGAAAAAGCTGGGATTCTGGAAAGAACAAAAAGGGGCTGCTCATGCGAGTGCCAAAGCCCCAAAGGGGTCACTTCGTGACACCTTGTGGCAGTCCGACAGGATTGTTACGCTGAGACGATGCTCACCATTTTCTTTGCACGGTTGTAGCGGTGAAACTTCACGGTGCCGTCTACCTTGGCGAACAGCGTATCGTCCCCTGCGCGGCCGACGTTCTGTCCGGGCATGAACTTCGTGCCTCGCTGCCGTACGATGATGCTGCCAGCGGTGACCCGCTCTCCGCCGAATGTCTTCACTCCGAGCCGCTGTGCATTGCTATCGCGCCCGTTGCGGCTGCTTCCCATTCCTTTCTTATGTGCCATACTTCATTCCTCCGTCTATCCGATTTTCGTGATCTCGATTTCCGTGTACGGCTGACGATGACCGCGCTTCACGCGGTAGCCTTTCCGACGCTTTTTCTTGAAGACGGTGACCGTATCGCCTTTCACGTGTGCAAGAACCTTCGCTTCGACTGCTGTTCCTTTGATGGTCGGTGTTCCGATCTGAATGCCGTCCTTGCCGCCTAGGAGCAAGACCTTCTCGATCTTCACTTTCTTTCCAACCTTTGCGTCTAACTTTGGTACGGAAAGCTTCGCCGAAGTGTTAACATTAAACTGCTTACCGGCAATTTCCACGACTGCGTACATGATGGCAATTCAATCTGTTCGTCCGCAATGGCAACATCCGGTCAGGTAACC
>JBHHZW010000345.1:0-3084 GCA_046758305.1 Bacteroidota bacterium
ATCACCACATACACGAGAGCATAGAGAACGCCAGCCAGGATTGCGAGAAGAAGAAAGCGCAGGAAGTATCGGCTGGCTGCTCCAAAAAAGCGCTGCATCGAGAAGCTTGATTTGCGTGTGGCAAATCGATCTAGGATCCCTCCCAAGAGGAACATCCATATCACAGCGAAGCCGATCCCGAGGCCAACGAGTCCGACAAAACCTTTGAAAAGACTCCCGTCGAGCCATGCTTCCAGGTTTCCAACAAATGGGCCGACTCCGATCACGGTGGGAGAGAAGGTCTTGGTCAAGCCGCTGGCCTCAAACTCAAACTCTTTGTACCAGTCGATGTCAAAGCCACTCCGCAATTTTTCGTGAACCATACTGGCCCCGATAGAAGACTGAATTTGATCGGCGATGACCAGAGCGAAAGGAAAGGCTATGGCGAAGTTCACCAGCCAGAGAAAGATGATAAGCGCTGGGCTAGTGCCCACCCGACGAAAGCCCTCGCGAATCGCAGCCAGTATCCTCATTGTTCCTCCATGAGTATTTCAGACAAATAAACCTCAGGATGCGTTACCAACGCACCGGAAGCTGGTCTGTCAGATAAAAAATGCAAATGCGGCCATCAAGTCCTGGAGCCAGATCATCCACTTCAGAGCCCATTTGCGGGCGGGGAAGGCTGACGCCGACTCCAGAAGGCGGCTGTTGTTGGTATAGTTAATGTCGAGAAGCAACTTGTGATCGGGGTCCACTGCGGCATACTTCAGCTTCGATGGTCTCTCATAAACGTAGAGCTTCCAACGATCCTTGCCGTCCCAGCTCTCCTGAACCGTTTCGCCATTTTCAAACACCATGAGAACCTCCACCGGAAACACGGCGCCCCCGTTTCGCCGCACCTCAACTTGGGTCCGGTAGATCTTCCCCTCTGTATCTTCGCCCGTCGCGTTGTTCTCGTTTTTTCTTGCCTCCACATAAGTCTTTTTCCCATCCTCATCAATGAATCCCTCGGGAGCTGCCGGAACGCTGGAAACTGAGTCGACCATGTAATCAAAGACTTCGCCGCTGCGGTACACCTGGTCAAAAAACCAGGTCATGTCCTGTCCGCTGACCTCGTTGACTACGTTGAAAAAATCATCGGGAACCGGATGTTTGAACTTGTAACGTTCAAAAAAAGTGGACAGCATTTTCTGAAGTGTCGTCCAACCGAGGTAGCGCTCGAGAGTGCCCAGCCACAAGGCGGTCTTGTCATACGTGATTCTGAAGCCCGTAGCCGGGAAGTAAAGATAGCTGGGCGTAGATTGGATGTCGGAGGTGGCAGCGGTCCTGTAACGGTGCAAGCGGTTTCGGTAGGTCATCCGGGGAAGTTTCACGTCGGAAAACATCACGGGGAAAAATTTTCGGAAGTAACGCTGGACCAGAGAATTCTCGCCATATGCTGCCTCCATCGTTCGGGCGTCGGAAAACGTGTTGAGGCCCTCGTCCAGCCAGGCATGTTCGAATTCGTTATTCCCCACGATGCCATACCAGAACTGATGTCCGCATTCGTGGATGGTTACTCCTTCCGGAGATCCACCGCCTTCGGGGTTCAGCAAGCGCGTACCGCAAGTAAAGAGGGTGGGATACTCCATGCCACCGGTACCGCTATCATACACAGGATCGACAATCGTAACGTGTCCGTAGGGATATGCACCGTACCAGGTGCCGTAATATTGCAGCGCTGCTCGGGTGGCGTCAAAATGCCGCTCCGCTTGCCCGAGGTGTTCCGGCTGCAGCATGAGACGCATATCTACTGGCGGCAACCCGGGATGTTCGAACCGTGCTTCTCGCACCACATACTTCGGACTCGCCGTCCAGGCGAAATCATGCACATCTGCTTGCACGTGTCGATGAGTTGAGGTACCATCGGCATTGTCGGTCTTTTCCACCAACCGGCCGGTCGCTCCGACTATGTAGTTTGAAGGAACGGTGATCCTCACGTCGTACACACCGTAATCGGAGAAGAACTCGGTGCCGGCGTGGAACTGGTGGCAATTCCAGGTTCCGCCGTTTTCGTAAACCCCAAGTTTCGGGAACCATTGACCGATGAAAAAATAGTTGCCGCGATAGCCGGTCCGGGAAAAAGTGCGAGGAATTTTGGACGTGAAGGAAAGTTCAACACGGATGGAATCGCCTGGGGCGACCGCTTGCGGAAGTGGCACTACCATGACAGTCTGATCATCGGGGTTGCCGTCATCCGGTGAGGCGAATCGTTTCGCTGATGTGAGGTCAGCAGCCCGAAAATTTCCTCCGGCAAGTACCCCAATCGAGGTGACGTCGATATACCCCCAATCTTCCTCACGAATCTGGCGCTCTTGTTGACCTCGCAGAATCCGACCCGTCAGGGCGCGTTCCAAAAGCCAGGTGCTGCGGGTGTTCTTCCAGGCGTTGTAGTAAAGATGAAACCAGAGTTCATTCGCTGGCCGGTCCCGGTCGTTGCGCCAGCTGATCACTTCCCGTCCCTCTAGGATCTTCTGCTCCGGACTGAGCTTTACCTCGATGGTGTAATTCGCGTTGCGCGGACTCAACGCGGTCTGCGCTTGCGACCTTGGGTCCGAGCTCAGCGTCAATAGGAGAAGCATGCCCAATGACCAAAGTCGTTTGTTTTTCATGTCTGAGATTCCTTATGACATGCAGATCGATTCGGAAAGAACCCGGCTGGTTCCTCTTCGGGCACAACAGACAGTTGTCTGCACTCCATGTTCTGTGGTGTCGAGCCTGACTGTGTCGGTGCCGACGTGCAGAAGGTAGAGCCAAACGAACCGATCTGGTGATCCCGACTTCTCTAAGAGACCGTAGGTCGTCGGCACGCGTCGGTTGTTACGAATAGCCGAAACGGCGGCTAAATGACGGTCTCTGCGCGGATGCCAATCTGGCTCTTCACGCCATCGGTACTCTTGAAGAGGGAATTTCGTTGTTGAGTGTTCTCCGACCGATTGAGCGAATCTTGACACCCGATCAGGTTTTGCACTTCGAAAACTACGCTCGAATTTTCAAGAAAATCAAGTGGGAATTCGTCCGGACGGTAGGCATACACTTTTGACATGCCATTCTTCGATCTATGCT
>JBHHZW010000346.1:0-3068 GCA_046758305.1 Bacteroidota bacterium
ACGGAGCACACAGGGGGTTCGAAGTTTAGTCGGAGGGATTCATAGTTTGTTCTGTAACTTTTGTGGTTCAATCTTAGAGAGCACGAACCACATACTCTCTCTGGAAGGCAGATGCTGGAAAAATCCACTTAGCCAGCCTTCACTCGCTCGTTCATATCCGCTAACCTGAGCTGCTCGATCAACTTCTCTAGCCTTCCTTCGATGATCTCCGTAAGGTTGTAGATTGTCAGACTGATCCGGTGGTCTGTGACTCGATTCTGGGGGAAATTGTACGTGCGAATCTTGTCGCTGCGGTCGCCGCGCTTCACCATCGAGCGGCGCTGAGCGGTGATCGCCGCATCTTGTTCCGCCTGCATCTTGTCGTACAGTCGTGCGCGTAGGAATTTCATCGCTTTGATCCGATTTTGATGCTGGGAACGCTCGTCCTGACACTGCGCGACGATCCCCGTTGGCAGATGGGTAATCCGTACGGCAGTCTCGACTTTATTGACGTTTTGTCCACCGTGACCTCCGGCACGATAGACATCGATGCGGAGATCACTCGGATTTATCTCCGCCTCGACATCCTCAGCTTCGGGCAGAACGACCACGGATGCAGCGGAAGTGTGGACCCGTCCGCTCGCCTCGGTTTCAGGAACACGCTGGACACGATGGACGCCGCTCTCGAACTTCAAGGTGCCATAAACGTCCTCACCACTGACGCTCATCACGACCTCCTTGACCCCGCCACGACCCGTCTCGTTCACGTCGAGGAGGTCGGCTTTCCAGCCTTTCCTTTCCGCCAACCGCGTGTACATCCGGAGCAGATCCGCGGCAAAGAGCGCCGCTTCCTCTCCCCCGGTTCCCGCTCGTATTTCGAGAATGACGTTTTTCCTATCATCAGGGTCTCTCGGAACAAGAAGCGTTTTCAGCTCGTCCTGAAGAACCGCGAGGTTTTCCACCATTTTCGCGATTTCGGACTCCGCAAGTTCCCGCACCTCTGAATCCTTCGAGATTCGAATGAGCTCTTTCATCTCTTCGATGTCACGTTCGACTTTCTGGTATTGATCGTGGACTCGGAGGATTGCCGACAGCTCTCTGTGTTCCTTGCCCAGTCCTCGATACTTTTCGGGACTCGACGCTGTCGAAGGGTCGTTCAGCAGGCGATTCACTTCATCGAATCGCTCTCGTATTTTTTTCAGCCGTTCAAACATCCTATCCCTCCTATTTATTCTCCATCAATATACGGAAACTGCGCCTAAATTTCCATCGCGTTTCATTCGCTCTCCGGTTTCACGGGCTCTACACGAGAATTTCCGCGCGCAAGGAGGGTCTTGAAAAAGTCCTTTTCTTCGGTCTCGAAGAATTTGAACAGCGCCATGAGGGAGAGGAACCCCAGGACGAGAACAAACTTCAAAAGGAAGAAAAGCTGGCCGGTCAGAAAATATTTTCCAGTATAGAACAGGATCATGGCGACAGCCAGAGAAAGGGCGATTTTGGCCACGCGGTCGAATTCGTACTCTACGTGATAGAAACGCTGGACCACGACGTACAAGGCGACTGCCATGGAGAGGTAACTCAGGAGAGTCGCATACGCTGCGCCCATCATCCCCAACACGGGAATCAACAGATAGTTTGCGACGACGTTGATCATCGCACCGATCCCGACGATATATGGCAGATGATAGGTCTTCTTCTCGATGTAAATGCCGGGAGTGAAGATGATGTAGACCCCGGAGAACACGTGAGCCAGTAGGATCACGGGCACGATTCCCAGCCCGCCCCAGTAATTCGGATGGATGAGAGATCGACCGAAAAACTGAACTTTGACGATATCCTCGATGAAGAGCGAAAGGATCAGCACGACGACCGCGGAGGCAAGAGCGAAATACGTCAGCACTCGTGAGAACATCGCTTTCGCATCCTGCTCCCTCGCGTTCGAGAGGAAAAAAGGTCGCCACGCATAGTCGAACATGTTCACGAGCAAGAGCATGAAAATGCCCAGCTTGTAACTGGCCTGGTAAATACCGACCGTGCTCTCGTCGGTCAACGACCGCAAGATCGGCCGGTCGATCACCTGGATCACCATCCAGGACAATCCCGACGGAAGGTATGGCAACCCGAACTTCAAGAGTTCTTTGTGGATCAAAGGCAGATATTCAAACGAAAAATTCCTGAAGATGGTCGGTAGAAGCAACATGAAGGTTAGAGCAGAAGAGACCAATCCGCTCATGAAAATCCCGATGATTCCTAAATGAAAATGAAGAAGTAACACGACATTGAGCGTCAAGTTGACGATGATGTTGATCAAACGAATGAGCGCAAACCTGACCGGCTTGCGGTCGAGACGTAAAGAGGCAAACGGTATGACAGAGATGGCATCGAAGAACAAGATCCAGGCAGCTAACTGAATCAGAATCGCATTCCCGGATCCGATTTCCAGAAGGCCTGCAATGTTCGAGGCGGAAAAGTCGATGAAAAGCGAAAAGAGAAACGAGGTGAACAGAACAGAGGCAAATGGCGTGCTAAAGGTTTGCTTCCGGTCGCCCAGTTCCAACGTCGAAGCATACTTAAAGAACGCGGACTCCATTCCATAGCCATAAATGACGTTGAGGAAAGCTATGTATGCATAGAGGTAGGCAACGACACCATAGTCGCCTGTCGGAAGAATGTGGGTATAAAACGGGACGAGCAAAAAAATAAGGAATCTTCCGAGGACGGTACTGATGCCGTAGATGGCAGTCTCAACGCCGAGGCGTTTCAGCTTCTCAAGCATTCAGAAGGAAAGGAATGGACGGCCCGTTGCGATTCCACTGTCTGGATACCCAGCCCGCCTTGGACACTTTGGACGTACTTTCTCAATAGACTTCAAGATCTTGACTAGAAAAGGCTTACTTCCCTTGAACGCGATGTAGGGAAGACTGAGGCACTTTGTCATTTTTCATTGCTACTCAAAAGTTTTCCGCGCAAGTGTCGAAGGCAGGCCAGCATTGACATATCCACGGCTCGACACGGTTCATTCGGAGGTCAATCAAGCTCCAAAGAAATGTCCACTGCGGGCGATGAGTGGGTGAGCGCACCGACAGAAA
>JBHHZW010000347.1:0-3063 GCA_046758305.1 Bacteroidota bacterium
GCTTTTTCGCCGATATGAACGGTTCGACCGCTGGTTGCACAAACGCTACGCTAGTGGCCATCTGTCAATAGATGTCGACCATTGGGGGCACCCATGTTGTCGGAGTCGCCAACTTTGGCGCGATAGTAATCCATGATAGACATCGATCGAACCAGGGGGGTCAAAAAACATGTACCAGTTCAATCCGGAGTTGATGGGACGGTTGGCGAAGCAGAATCACGAGCAACGGCTTCGCGAGGCGGAGGTGCGCAGGATAGCCGTTGAAATACCAGGTCACACACATCGGTTTCAACATATTGCTGGAAGAATCCTCAATCTGATGAGAGGGCTCATTCTGGTGAAACGTGTGGGGGGAAGCCGGACGATCCCAAACCAATTGACCCGTTCGCAGGTCCGATGAACCCATCAGCAAACAGGGATATTCCCGTAAAGCTAAGCAATCCGCTCTCCGTTCTCAAGGTAAACGACTATATCACTTTTAAGGGCTTCTAAACAGTGAAGAAACCTGCGCCTGGACTTTGCGCTGAATAACAGCAAGGCATTATCAACTTTAAAAAACTTAAATTCGCTGAGTTCCTCTTGGGGTACCTGTATGTTTTTAATTTGATCGGGACTTAATACTCCACCATAAAATACAAACTGCAAATTTTCAGGCTTTCCGTCCTGATTTGATATATAGTCCACGCATAGTAGCCTTCCAATTGGAATATCTAAATTAATTTCCTCCTTTACTTCTCGAAGACAGGATTGCCTGGGTGATTCATTTTTATCAACAACTCCACCGGGTATTGACCAATATTCTCTGTAAGTAGGCTTTACAATTAGAAGTTCATCACTTTCGTTAAAAAACAGGGCACCGGCCCCCAGCGCTTTCTTCGGTAGATCTTCGTAGAATTTATCATCGGTCATGGTGTCAAAAATTATATCAAACCAGGTTTGTATATTCATCTCTTGGGAACAACGGGATTGTGAGAGGTGATCCGGGCTGGGTAGACGGTGTGGTTGGCAAAGCGATGAACTTCGACGAGGGAGCAGGACGGAATTAGTCTGGAGCACCCAGGTCGACTGGGAGAAGGGAGAGATGACGCCTACCGTTAGTGTTGACGAATCGCTGTCAAGGCGTCTTCTCAAGATATACCAGATCTTTTATGGCGGTCGTGTCCGTTAAGAGCAGTTAGGGCAACTATCTCACCACATCCTGTCCATCGATCCGCTGCAGGATTCGTAAAGCCTCCTTCACATGAGTCTTGACCCGAAACTGAGAGGAAAATATGTGCCGTACGATCCCGTTTCGGTCAATCACATAGGTCACCCGCCCCGGGATCATTCCCAGCGTGGCAGGCTGGATCGCCAATTCGGACCTTGCTGGTTCTCGAATCACCGAGGGCCATGGAATCCTCCTTAGTGTCAACCAAAAACCTGCCACTTGGGCGGGTTCTCTCAAAGTGTCTTACGCTCTTAGGAGCATCAGGCGCGTTCTGGCACTTGCCTCAGCAGTCAGCTTGAAGCTTATTCGAGGCTCAACAGCCGTCGCATTTCGGCATCCAGTTGATCGAGGTACTCTTCCTCAAGACGGCCGATCACCTCAATAATTCGCCGCTGATCAATGGCGCGGAGCTGAAAGACCAATAGGACCGATGGCTGGTTGAGTCCATTTGTGTTTGATGGCTCGACTCGAATGGTGTGAGGGAAACGTAACGCACTAAGTTGTCCAGTTAAAGGGACTATCATAAGCGTTGGCAAGTTCGCGCTTGTGACATCGGTTTGGACAGCGATCGCTGGCCTGCGCCCTGCCTGCTCACGCCCTGCACCGCCTGGTGGGAGTGGAAGCTTAACGCGTAAGACGTCACCGCGTGCCATGTGTCAGTCCAGCGTTGCCTCAAAGTTAGCCAGGGCCTCATCACTCGCGGCGTCCCAGGCCTCCAATTCTGCGGCAAGGTGCAAATCAATGGGGGGAATATCCGAAGATGATGATGCCAAGTAGACCTCCGCAATTAGTTGGCCGCGCAGCGTGGTGCCGACCGTTGTGAACTCGTAGTAACTGGCGGCTGGTTGCCCCCACTCACTGTCTTTTGGCTCGGAGGTAACATATACGAAAGCCTCGTGTTCGACCGTTGGCGTTCGACTGTCAACTGCGGTCATGGGAACCTCCCACTATAAATGAAATGACTTCACTTTTGACGTAGTCGTTAACCTGATTCAGCCGATTCTCTGGGTCCAGCGGTGTCCCTGGAGGCATCGGCTGAGGCCACTTAAATTGGGTTTCCACATAGATCTTTCTCGTATCTCTCAAGAAAGATTCTATTTTCACCTCTATTTGGACTGGCTCAGAGTCATCCGGCTGTGGAGGCATGACGAATCTGAGGCCACCACCGAGAACGGGCCGTCCTAGCGCTGAGAGTGCTGCCCGCGATTGGCCCAGATGCATTTCCCATAGCTCCTGGAAGGCGTGTTCAGCAGAAGTTTCATAGAGATCACGAAGAGTAGCGTCGCTGGAGATTACTTGTCTGTTCTTCGCTGGCCAAGTCGAATCAAATGCTTCAACAATAGCTTGTGCTTCTTTGGCAAACAAGGTCAAGTCACGTCGCGGAGCCACAATCAGAAGCTGACCAATTGATGGAGGGCTAACTGCTGCCACCTTTATTTCCAGACGTGCTAGTGCCTCACGAACCACGACAATCTCTCGTTCCTTGAGTTCAGCCTTGGTGAAGTCAATTCCTTGCTTAACAAGGGATTGTTGAAAGTTCAGGTTGCTCTGCATATCGATAGTAGGCATTGGAGACATAACGAAGTTAATGCCCATATAGATTATCTGACGGCTATCAGGATGCATACACTTTCTCCCAGGCGTTGATCGATTTTCCCCTGCCGAATAGCTTGTAGTTCACTGAATTCAGGCTACCTGAAGCACGGTGCAGGGGCCTCAACCACCCATGATTATACACCAATTTTCTCACCCTTTTGCAACACCTCGAATTGCCTCATCAAAAAAGCAGTTAAATGAAGCGACAGGGCGATCCCAGAACGTTAGAATTCGTTCCCCTCGCCCACGAACGGGTTGGT
>JBHHZW010000348.1:0-3042 GCA_046758305.1 Bacteroidota bacterium
GATCAAACAAAATCTGTTCTTGGCCTTCGTGTACAATCTTGTGCTCATTCCTGTTGCTGCGTTCGGATTTCTGAACCCGATGCTTGCGGCTGGCGCAATGGCTTTGAGTTCAGTGTCTGTCGTTAGCAACTCACTTCGTCTCAGGACCTTTAACGACTGACAGAAAATGTACTCGTCGCATAGGATCGGCTGAGGTCTCTTCTTTTCGACGCGAATGCTGCAGATTCTATTCTCCCGTCGACGCCCACGTCATTGTAAAAAAAGCCCCGACATGGAAAATGTCAGGGCTGTGTGATTCTTTGAAGCGCACTGCCTCTCAACTCAGCTACGAGTTCTCGCCTCTTTTACCCGGCGGACGATCGTCATTGCAAAACCGACGAGAACAGTGATCGTCCCCATCCAGACAAGATTGATGTAGGGTTTGATACTTGCCTCGACGATAAGGGTATCCCCATCGCGTTGGGGCTCACTGCCATTACTCGTAGGATTTACAACGCCTACCTCAACGCTCGATTGGCTCGGATCTGACTGATTGGGCTGCACGCTGACAATCGAGAAGCGATAGTCGGAAATCTTGGACGAGGCTGGTTCATAGGATATCTGACCCTGCTCGTTCGTCATTCTGGGAACAACTTGCTCAACCTTGCCGTCGTGTCGGACTTCGAGGACTAGGCCAATCGAGAAAGCCTCCCCTGTCAACATTGCACCCTTCTCAACTGCGCTGAAGTCAAAATCGACAAAACGGACGGCGACTCCTTCGACCCACTTTTCTTCACCTTTCTTGAGCGAAACCGTTTGTCCGACGTTTTCCTGTTTCTTCGGTTCGAGTGAGAGCGGTGCGACATAGAAATCCTTCGTAAACATGTTGACGATATCCGGATTTCGCATCAAGCCGTCATTAAAATCGCTGTAATACATTACCGGCGAGACAGTGTACGCTTTTCCATCCTTCTCGACAGACACGTTAAACGAGAACTTTTCCTTATCGATCGGCGTGTACCCGACATACGTCAAGGTGTATCCCAGTGCGTCCACTGCTTTTCCCTGAACGAGGGAAACGGTTTGCTTGTCATCATAACTTGCTGAACCGGCAAAGCCCAGGAATAGGAAGGCCACTCCGACATGGGCGACTGCCCCTCCTGCCAGTCGGGGATTCCCTTGAAAGATCCGGTAGCCGACGATAATGTTAACGTAGAGGGCGAAGAAGGTCGCGAAAACGAAAAAAATCACAGCCGGATCCTTCATGCCGAACACGATGAGAAGAAGCGTTGAGATCACGGCGCCTCCAAACGGGATTCGCATTGAGCGAAGCAGCGTTTCCTTGGTGCACCTGTTCCACCAAAGCAGTTGTCCGAGGCCTGACAGCAACCCGACAGCAATAGCAATCGGAAGAGTTGTAGTGGGATAGAACGAAATATCGATGGCTGAGGGCCGAGATCCGAACAGTCCTGTGAGGAGGGGAGCGGAAGTTCCCAGGAGCACGAAGATCGCCGCAAAGCACAGTGCAGATGCTCCCAGGAACAGGGCAAACTCACGCGAGAGATAATGGTACTGAACGGGCTGCTTGGGCATTTCCTTGCGTCTGTGCATAAACAACCCGAAACCGATCGCCGCGAAAAGGACGATACAAGCGACGAGAAGCCAATAGACCCACATTCCCGGGTCGACGAACGAGTGAACGGACGTGTCACCAAGCACTCCACTTCGGGTAAGGAACGTACTGTAGAGGACCAAGAGAAAAGTTGACATGGCAAGGAATAAGCTCAGGCGGATAAACGTGCCACTCTGGCGCTGTGAAAGTATCGTATGAAGGAGTGCGAGCCCGGCGAGCCACGGAATGATCGATGAGTTTTCTACGGGGTCCCACCCCCAATATCCACCCCACCCGAGAGTTTCGTAGGCCCAGTAGCCACCAAGGATGACTCCTGTTCCGAGGGCAAGAACACCGAAGGCAATCCAAGGCGTGGCAGGTCGGATCCAGTTCCGGTAGTCTCGTTTGAGCATCGCTGCCACAGCGAATGCATAGGGCACCGCCATTGAGGAGAACCCCGAAAAGAGTATTGGCGGATGGATAACCATCCAGAAGTTCTGAAGCAGTGGGTTGAGCCCGCGTCCGTTGACGGGTACGAAGCCCGCTTCTACCTGGCCGGGAAAGGTCTCCCAGACGCGTTCAAAAGGGTTCTTCACGACAAGCATGAGGAGGAGAAACGCCTCGATTAGGGAAAACACCGCCATCACATACGCTTCGTATCCCTTCCGTGCGGTGTAGCCCATCAAGAAGACTCCGATAACTGCGGTAAAGACGGCCCACAGCATAAAGCTCCCTTCCTGGCCGGCGTAAAACGTCGACATCAGGAGTGGGGTTGATAGGCTCGTGGAGCTGTAATTCCAGACGTAGGTATATTGGAATTGATGCGTAAGGAGGAGGAAGAGAAGAAACGCTGCAGATATCAGGACACCGGTGACAGTCGCATGAAAACTCAGTCGTGCGTACGACAGCCACTTGGAATTCTTGCGGAACGACAAGTAATAGAACACAGTAGCTGCCAGTGCTGCTATGAACGTCAACCGAATGAGAACTGTTGCCATCGAGTTCCTTCTCTATAGGCTACTGTGCCTTCTGCATACTTTTACATCTCCCACCACTCACGAAGTCTGGCGGATTGGAATGGTACTAGATCGTCTTTTTCACATCCTCAGCCTGTCCCTCATACTTCGACGGACACTTCGTGAGTACATCAGTGGCGTGAAAATGGCCATTTTGGTACCGGCCTTTTACGACGATGCTGGTAGCGATCTCGAAGTTATTCGGTTTTGCTCCTTCGAGGACGACTTTGGTTTCGTTGTTATTCTCGTCCCTCATGTAGAAGGAGAACTGATTTTCTTTGGCGTCGAAGTGCGCATCCTTGTCCCTCACCCAGTAACCCTTCATTTGTACTTTCTTCCCAGTCTTCATCGCCCCTTGAAGGTCTGTATATTCAACAGTACTCTCCAGGAATGAGTATGCACCAAAAATGATGAAGACCACGATCACAATCCCAC
>JBHHZW010000349.1:0-3037 GCA_046758305.1 Bacteroidota bacterium
CGAGACCCTTAGACCGCTTTGGAGCGCTACCAGCATGAGCGTCCGGTCTCGACGACCTAACCAGGTACTCGTATCCGGTGCTTCCAAGAGAGCATCTACCTCAGGACGGTTCAAAAAGTCAATCTGGTTACGGACGTAGCGCTTGATGGGTATTGCCAAGACACGCTGAATCAATGCGCTGTGCTGAGGCTCGTGCAAGGCAGCGTAATGAAAAAAGGAATGAATGGCCGCCAGCCGGGCATTGCGGCTGCGGGCGCTGTTGCCGCGGTCCTTCTCGAGATGGTCAAGGAAGTCACCCAGAAAGGAAACATTCAGTTCCTCTAACGTCAGTGTTGACGGAGCTTTTTTCAACCTGGTCTGGGCAAATCTCAGCAAGAGGCGAAAAGTATCACGGTAGGCAGCGATGGTGTGCGGGCTCGCCTGCCGTTGCCTCATGAGACGTTTAATAAAGAATCCTTCCAGTAGCCAACCAAAGTTGGTAGATTTTTTCATGATAGTGATCCTCCTTTCCTGCTCTCCATCCGTGCTGCAGCCAATTGCAGAAGCTCTGGCACGGCAGAGAGATACCAGTAGGTGTCGGAAACTTTTACGTGACCGAGGTAGGCGCTGAGCTCCTGGATGTGTCGCTCAACGTCAACACCATTTCTATACCACTCAACCAGCGTACGTACAGCAAATCGGTGACGAAAGTCATGAATCCGTGGGCCGTAGCTGTCGGACGGACCTCGCAGGCCGATCTCACGTGACAGCCGAACGAACGTCCTAAGCACTCCCCAATACCCCAGCCGTGGGCCGCGTTCAGAAACAAAGAAGCCTTGGGTCTTTGGTCTTGGATAAATCCTGTCCCTAAAACGCACATATTGCTGGAGTGCACAGCAGCTGGTTGGGTGGAGGGGTATCAATCGAGATTTGCCACATTTTGTCTCACGAATGGTGAGTACACCATCGGTCAAATTAACATCCTTCTTGTCGAGAGCTAGAGCCTCACTTACCCTCATCCCTGTGACTGCAAGCAGTCCGAAGAAAGTCGAATAGGTTTTGGCTCGCAAGCCTTCGGTCAAGCGAACTGTTGACGGAAGCTGTTCAGCCGCCTTGATCAGGTGAGTGACTTGTTTGTTGGTATAGATGTAAGGCGGCTTTCGGCGGTATTGATCAGGAAGCAGTTTTTGAGGCGGAACCTCAGTTCGGCGGTCTGTCGCGCTTAAGTACTCAGCAAATAAGCGGACCATCCTGAGGCGACGCGCCCAGTGTGACGGTTGAGCGTTTTTCGGCTTCACCGCCCAGCAAACAGCTAGTTCTGTTGTAATGTAATATGTGCCCTTCTCATTGAGGAAGGAGACAAAATCCACAAGGACCTTGCCCTCTTCTTTCAATTTAAATCCGAGTCCTCTTCGTATGCTAAGGTACTCTTCCAGGGCCTTCGAAAGCGAGCTCATGATGCACCTCCTGGCCAAGGTTCCGCGAGTTTCCGTAACGCATTCAGATCGACTTTAGCGTAAATCTGGGTCGTCTCCGGGTGGCGATGCCGGAGGATCTCGCCAATCTCATTCAAGGAAGCGCCTTTGCGAAGCATCTCAGTAGCCAGTGAATGGCGCAAAATGCATGGTCCCCTCTGCACTGGCTTGAGCCCAGCACGGTCGAAAGCCCGTCGAACAAGCGAATAGATGGCACTGGACCCCAAAAAGCCCCGAAGAGGTGCCTTCATCCGGACAAAAACCCGTCGCGTCGAGCAGTGAGGCCGTCCATGCAGATAGTTGACTAATGCCTCACCCACATCGTGGGGCAGCGGGAGTCGATCCTGGTGGGAACCTTTTCCGCGCACGTTGAGCTCCCCAGCTTCCCAATTAATGTCGTCCAATGACATGGCGACTATATCTGCTGAACGTAGGCCAAGTCTGGCTAGCAAGAGCAAAATCGCGTAGTTGCGCTGGCCTGTTTTTGTGCTTCGATCGCAGCTCTTTAAGAGACGCTCCACTTGTTCTGATGGGATCCATTTTGGCACCGTGGCAAACCGCCAATTCGGGACGGTGGGCACAGCGGCGGCCAAGTTGATGGCAATTTCACCCCGTAGCTGCAAATAACGGAAAAATGTACGCAGTGCGGTCACCATCAGCTTGGCGCTGGTAACACTAGCCGTTCGCACGTAACGCAAGATGAACTTATTGACGTCTTTGGGGCATAGTTCATTAAGTACAATGCGACCCTTTCCAAAATGGTCAATGAGAAAATGTCGGGCCAGGGAAAGATAATTGTTCAGTGTTAACTGCCCTACCCTGCGCTCGTGCTTAAGATATTGCCCAAAGTCACGCTCTATAGAGCCTAGCTCGCTATCGTCGATTTCTGGGGCAGGAGAGGCAATGAGACCAGATTCTCGCAAATGTTCTAGCAGCAAACGTAATGCTGGAGCGTCTCCTCTGCGGACGGAATGGGATCGTCGGCGATACTTAAGAAATTCGGCGGTTATCTGTTCGTCCAGGTCTTTAACACCAAGTTGTCGTCGATGTAGCCATTTGCTTAGCTTCTCTACGAGGAGAATTCGATACCTTGCGCTATTCCTCGCGTAGCCTTGTTCCGATAGTAATGTTGCATAACTATCGTTGTAAGAACCCAAAGGTCCGAAACGCTTGCGTCTTACAACTTTTGGTAATGTGAAAAAGTGCTCGATCATATCTACTCCTTTCTTGCCCTACGGCTAAAAGGAGTAGATTAACATAAAAAAAGTATCCTGATTATGCCGTGTACTTAGCCTCGATTTGACCTGTTTTCAACGATTTTTGCAGTCTTCACGGCATAATCAGGTACACGGCATAATGCCGAAAAGTATGTGGAGATACCTTTCGTTTTTCAAGTGATGGAAATCGTTCTGCGGCCTTTTTTATAGCCAAACGAAGTCGATATTCAACACCTGAACGGGACAGTGCTTGACCGCCACGGCTGGGAAAGAGAGGCTCATGCGAATCGGATTTTAACTGTAGGAGCCATCTTTTCAGATGACGTTTGGTACTACTCCATAAGGGAACAGCCCTCTGTTTACGTC
>JBHHZW010000350.1:0-3024 GCA_046758305.1 Bacteroidota bacterium
CACTTTCCCTGCTTACTCCTTACCTTACTCTTTCAATATAGGTTCTGTTAGGCGCAGACCGCACTAAACCGAACGCCAAATTATGCGGTCCATTACCTGACCAATTGGAACTGCTGGCAACAACTCACTCATCGGTCCGTTATCGTGTTCCCAAGCCGATTGTTCGCTTGCAACATACTGGAGCGTTTCAAGAAAAAGACAGAATGGCCAAACGCCTGAGCAAGCCAGCATATTGGGATTCGATTTCTTGATTCGTTGAAGAACAACCGAGTCGAATCCGAGCGTGAAGCCAGAAATCATCAACAGGGCCTTGGAGACAGTTACAATCCTCGCCGGAGTTCCGTTTTGTAGCATATGAGACTTGAGAAAAGTGTATACCGTCTCTATCTCTTCTCTGTGCTGAAGGATTTGTGCTAGGCTTGTCGTCGCTCCAGCAACGTTAAGGGTGGTTGAAAGCGCGTCGACAGTTGATTGATCTTGCGATAACTGTTGAAGGAAAACATCGTTCCGAGGAGCTGGCTGATTTCTGTATGCCTGCCAATGCCTGAGAAGTCCGAGAACTTGTCTTTGAACTACATTTAGTCGCTGCTGCAAATGTTGATCGGACAATGCTTGCCAAATCTGTGCGAGTTGACTTGCGTCCGTTTCTGGAAAACTTCGGATGTTCCTGATACACTGTGTTCGGCTTGGGAATAGTCTCATAATCTTGGGTGCAGTTTGCGCCTAACGTTTCGCCGCGCCACGCAGTCCCGCTCCATGATTAAACTTAGATGCGGGATTGAGCGACCCCTTCAATTTCACATTTCCCCGTTTTTCATTTTCTCATTGTTTGGGGAGCGTCGTGGTGCGGCGTGTTAGCTGCCGTTGTTTTGCCGATGGTAAATCTATCTCTTTTGCTTTGCCCACACACGCCGGATGGGATCAAGAAAGGACGACCCCATTCCCTCGGCTTTTTGAGTAGGCCCAATTTCTATCTGCTCACCTCGATGTTCAAAGCGAGCAAGGAGATTGTATTCCTCTCCTTGCGAAGAGATTGCACTCAATGTCAAGACTTCAAGCCGGTTTGGCCAATCTGTTGCGGTCTGATTCGGATTAGATGGATCGAGCGGTGCTATCCAAGATTCAACGATGTTTATTAGAGCCTGCGCACCTGTCCGTTCGACCTCTTCGGCTACCCGAAAAAAGCCAAGATATTTCTCTGAACGGTCCTTAAGCTCAAGCGTGAGCATGCTTGCTTGACCATTCGGGAGAATGAGGATGACAATATGGTTATGATGTCCGTCCTTCTTGAGGATTTTCTTCCCGATTTCAAAGAAGTTTTCTGCCATCTCGATCAAAGTGGGCGGCTTCGATCGGTTGCTGCGTGTAAAGTCTGGCAAATCGTACCGCTGCTTGGCGGCCTCCCTAATGCCTTTAGGTTCTTCTTCAAACTTGGTTTCTGGCATAAGGAATTCACCTGTCGAGAGCTTGATGTAAACGGATCGATACCGGGATAATGATACCATCATCGGCAGTCTGCCGTCGGTCGGTTGTGGTATATCACCGAACGAAGTCCTTATGCCAAGTTTGTCGTGGGCATCCTTGATGAGATGGGTCATGAAACCAGATGCGTGCGCTAAGGCGTCCAACAGCTCGCTGCTTGGAAGAGTGCTAGATATCCATCTGCGTTCGACAGAAAGAATTCCGGTCTGTTGCACCGCCTTCGGGACATCCCGCAACTGGATGTTCGATGCTATCGCCTCAGTCGAAAGGAAAGGCGAGACTTTGAACTCCGAATGTGGTGGCTCATTCCAGTTGGCCAGAACGCTCACCTTCACGGTGCTATACGTCTCCAAGTCGCCTTCTTTTTCTATTTGGTTCCGTGCTTCGACAAGCCAGCGTAGGATATTGTCGTCCTTCATCCTGCGTTGCCACTCGCCATACCAAACATCGAAGTCTGCAATCAGAGACTTCTTCTTCTGCAGAATCCACGTGACGCTTCTGAGAGACTGAATGCAAGCGTTGAGGTTCGCCCGAAAGTTGTCTGCATCAAAGTAACTTTCCGCAGCCTGTACCCACAAGCGGCTGATGTCTTCGAGGCGTGTGTGCACGGCAAAGAGTGGGCAGTCTGAACTTCTCACACACGATATCATTTGTTCATCTCACAGGTTGTAGGCAAAACAATGGCAGCTAACGTGTGCGCCAAGCACGCTGCCACGCACGACCATCATTCTATCAACTGACGGGCGGGGTGCAATGAGTACAACTTGTTGAGCGAGCGACGGCAGGAGCGGAATCTTTACAAATGAATCCGACGTCGCGCTTGGCGCTGTTATGTGCCGTTACGCTTCTCAATTGGGGCTGAACTTGAGTGTATGGAAATATCTGCTAAGAACTCTTCAGCCTCCTTTGTCGAATGACGGCTCAGAGAGATCTTAATCGAGCCGTTTTGTAGCATGGTCAGAAAATTGTCATCGCAACCGAGTGCAAGCCTTTTCAATCTATCACCTGCATACCATTTGTTGACTCTCCTCGTCAACGAAGTCAATCCGTAGAAGCCTATTGTTCCGCCAAATAACCAGTGTGGGAAAACAGTTATGACACTAATTGAAAACCCCAAGATCACAATTGAGAGAATCATGGATGAAGGATAGTACGAGCCAAGGAAGAAGGCAAGAATTATCCCCGGAATGACAAGCATTGACTCCCATCCATTCCCAGCAATCCCTCTGTACAGACTGTAACCAACCCACAGTAAGACCCACAGAAGATTGACGATAAGTGTTAATCGGCCCAACCAGTCAGGTAATGCTTGGTCAGGATAGCGTTCAAAGGCGTTCTCAGTAACGGACAGATTCACTGTACCGTTTCTGTATTCATTGATGAACCGGTTGACGGTCGCGTTGTGTTCTGTGTTCAGCATCTTCCATGCTCAGGAGTATTTGTCGCGTAATGGCACACAACGTTTCGCGTAAGCACGCCGTTGTTTTTGCCGCTCCCAAAAGATGCGGCGGAAGCCGCTATCAACAAACCAATTCTCTCGAG
>JBHHZW010000351.1:0-3009 GCA_046758305.1 Bacteroidota bacterium
TAATGTCGGCGATCAGGTGAAACGGGTCGTTATACGATAGAAGACGAGGTGTTTGAAGCTATGAGTCATATTAGACAATTGACGAGACTATCATGATAGGCAAGACCATTTCCCACTACAAAATTCTTGAGAAACTCGGTGGAGGGGGCATGGGAGTGGTCTATAAAGCTCAAGACCTTAAACTCGACCGTTTCGTTGCCCTTAAGTTCCTGCCGCCCTATCTCGGCCAGGCAGAGGAAGAAAAGAAGCGATTCATTCATGAAGCCAAAGCGGCCTCAGCGCTGGACCACAACAATATCTGCACCATCTACGAAATCGATGAGACAGAGGACGGGCAGATGTTTATTGCTATGGCGTATTATAAAGGAGAAACGCTGAAGAAAAAGATTGAACGGGGACCGCTGCCGATTGACGAAGCCATCGAATTCGCCCAACAGGTTGCCCAGGGATTGGCTAAAGCCCACAACCAGCAAATCGTGCATCGGGATATCAAGCCGGCCAATATTATGGTGACCGATGATAATGTAGTTAAAATCGTCGACTTCGGCTTGGCCAAACTTTCGGGTATGACCAAACTTACCAAAGAGGGTACCACCCTCGGAACGGTTGCCTATATGTCGCCTGAGCAGGCAGGTGGTGAAGAGGTTGACCATCGGGCGGACATCTGGGCGTTGGGAGTGATTCTGTATGAGATGCTAGCGGGAGAACATCCCTTCAAGGGGGATTACGAACAGGCGGTGATATATTCGATTCTGAATGAAGATCCTGTGTCCGTAGTCCGTTTAGCTGGAGAGATACCTGCAATCCTGGAACGGTCGGTACACAAAATGTTAGCTAAACGTACGGAAGAACGGTATCAGCACATGGAGGAAGTTCTGAGCGATTTAAAAGCGATTGAGCATGAAATTGGCGCTGAGAAGAAGCCATCTGTTCAACCATCTCGGTCGAGAAATATACCGCTGTACGCGACCGTCGGTGTTGCCTTTCTTTTAGTTTTCGTGCTTGTCATTGGACTGCTGCTTTGGCTAGATTCGAAAACCGATGCAACCTTTGACTCCATCGCGGTGCTGCCGCTAGACAATCTTTCCGGTGATCCGGAGCAGGAGTATTTTGCCGATGGGATGACGGAGGCTTTGATTGCTGAGCTAGCACAAATCAGTGCGCTGCGGGTGATTTCGCGGACTTCGGTGATGCAGTATAAGGAAAAGAAAAAACCCATGTCGGAGATCGCACGAGAGTTGAATGTTGATGCGGTGGTGGAAGGCTCCGTGTTGCATTCGGGTGAACGGGTACGGGTTACGGCGCAGTTGATCAATGCCAGACTTGATCAACACTTATGGGCAAAGAGCTACGAACGAGACGTGCGTGATGTCCTGGTTCTGCAAAAGGAGGTAGCCCGTGCTGTCGCAGATGAAATCAAAGTCAAGCTGACGGCACAGGAGGAAGCCAAGTTGTCACGCGGACGTTCGGTGAACCCCAAAGCCCACAAAGCCTATCTCAAAGGCAGTTATCATTTGCAGAAGTATACGGAAGAGGGGATGAAAAAAGCGATCGAATACTTCCAGCAGGCGATTGAACTGGACTCTGAGTTTGCACCAGCCTATGCCGGTCTCACCGATGCTTATTCAGCCATGCGAAGTATTTACTTACCTCCACATGAAGTTATGCCAAAGGCCATGGCTGCTGCAATCAAGGCTGTAGAGTTAGACGAAACACTGGCGGAGGCTCACGTAGCTGTTGGGGCTGTTAAATTATACTACGAATTTGATTGGACAGGTGCTGAGAAAGCATTCAAGCGGGCCATTAAGCTTAATCCTAACTTAGCCAGGGTACACTATCTTTATGCCTCTTGTTTATCCGTCATGCAGCGTCATGAAGAAGCCATTGAGGAAATCACACGCGCCCTGGAACTTGACCCGCTCTCACCTCTCATCCAAGCCGATGCAGCATGGATTTATTACCTCGCTCGGCAGTATGAGCAAGCCGTTGAACAAGGTCTAAAGGCTATTGAGCTGGAACCGAACTTCTGGCTGGCGCACACTTTATTGGGACTTGCTTACGAAAAGACAGGCAGATTTGCCCAAGCGATTGCCGCTCTGGAAAAAGCTCGGCAACTGGATGACAGCTCAACCATTTTGGAGATGCTGGCAGGGGCCTATGCGGTGGCCGGACAAATAAACAAGGCCAAAGAAGTACTTAACGAGTTGACGGAGAGCTCCAAACATCGCTATGTCTGCCCGTATGAAGTTGCCACGGTATATGCAGGTCTTGAAGAAGTAGAGCCCGCATTGCGCTGGCTGGAGAAAGCGTATAATGAGCGTGCGGACTGCCTGCCCTGGTTAGCTGCCGACCCTAAGCTTGACCCGGTGCGCACCCATCCGCACTTTCAGGATCTATTGAACCGTCTTGGTTTTCCCGAGACTAACCCAGGATTATCTGAAAAGAAATGACTGGCCAAACCATTTCTCGTTATCGTATTTTAGAAGAATTAGACCGTGGCGGGATGGGTATGGTCATTATCCCGGTAGACAAGATCTCTAAGATTTGCGTTGTCAAAAATGACATCTAACAAATCAACACGTTTCGGCAGAATCTCAAAGAACGCTATCTCACGGGATAAAAAGCCCAGGACAGTAGGAGTGCAGGATGGTTGGCAAAACAATCTCTCATTGTAAAATCCTCGAAGAACTCGCTGAAGGAGGCGCGGGTATCGCCTACAAAGCTGAGGAGAACAAATTAAAACGGGATGTTGCGATTAAATTCCTGCCGCGCCAGATTGCCGCCAGCGAGGAGGAACGCGAATGCTTCGAAATCGAGACGGAAGTATGTGGGCAGTATAACAATTTTTTGCAGCCGATTGCGGGGCAGTTGCCTGAATTCTAAGTTAGGATAACTTTCAAAGGTTTTTCTAAATCGCAGCTAATGTGCCCCGAAACCCGCAACGGCTGAAAAACACGTTAGACCGAGACATAACATAACTTAACATAACATAAGATAAGATAAGAGACA
>JBHHZW010000352.1:0-2992 GCA_046758305.1 Bacteroidota bacterium
GACCATGACCACCGACGGATTGTGAGCTTGGATTGCCTTCACTGCATCCATGTCGAAATGATCGTAATGGTTGTGGGAGATGATAACAGCGTCCAGCTCCGGCAACTGGTCGATGCGCATGGCGGGCTCGGTCCAGCGCCGAGAGCCAACAAAGTTCATCGGACCAACCCTCGACGCCCAAACCGGATCACTCAGGATATTCAGCCCCTCCATCTGAATGAGCAAGGTGGAGTGTCCAACCCACGTGATGGTGTTTTTTGTGCGGTTTTGATTAAGAAACGCGAAGTCGGGCTTCGTGACCAGTGGGAGTTCGGAAGGTGGTGTGCCTCCAATCCGTCTGCCCAGGAATCTGAGAAAATCGATGAAGTCGATGTCCCCCTCCTTGAAATTCGGATCGACGTTGCGAAAGCCATTCTCAAGATGATGAGAAGGCACGGGAGAACTGGATTGTTTAGCTGACTGGAACACTCCGGTGGGACCACGGTCGAACAGCGCCCCGAAGAAGCCGAGCTCTGCGACTTTGAGGAACTCCCGACGATTCATGCCTCGAACAGCTTTAGGAAGAGGGTTGTTCCGGGTTTGGGATGATGGCCCACGCAAGCAGATATCCTATCACGAGGGGGAGAATTCCCGCCATAAGTGCCAGAGCCACCACAACGATGCGGACGATGGTCGGATCGACGTTAAAATATTCCCCGATTCCCCCGCAGACACCAGCCATCTTCCGGTCAGTCTCAGAGAGGTGGAGTCTTTTCATGATCGCGCCCACTTCACATCAGGTCAAGCGTAACTCTTCGAACATACGCAGAGAATCGTTTAAAAGATACAGTCCATTTCTTAGCTCACCAAATCTAGTATCCAAAAATCTTCGAGCCCGAGAGGGAGATTCGGAGCACCCATGCGGAGAAAGAGGCGAGCTTCTCAAACCAGGGATGCAGGCGTCGAACAAAAAAGCGTCTGTCATTTGTTCGCTGCAACGACAGACGCCGGTGAGAGATAACATGATACGAATTAGAACCTCACAGCCACACTCTCCTGGATAACTCCTGTATAGGCTTCACCTTTGCGCCAGGAGTCAGAACGATTGCGTGAGGCGGAGTATCGCAAGCCGTCCAATTTCCGGCGCTCCGACGAATTCGCTATGTTTTTCGTCAAATAGGTTTTGTACGGACAGCGTGAGTCGGCTATCGGGCGAGAATGGTAATACATAGCCAGCGTTCAAGTCGAGAACAGTATATGAATCGACTCGACCAAGGTAAACGCCTGAATTCACAGGAAAGCTATCCACGTAGCGCAGCCGGAGCTGGGTGTCCAAACCCACGTCAGAATTGCGGTACTGTACATTGGCACCAATCTTATTCCGCGGTGCGTTCAAAGTAATGTCGCGCGGTTGCGCAGCGCTTTTCGGGAACAAATTCTCGCTGACGTAAGAATAGTTGCCGCCAAAGCTCCAATTTTCGTTCACGTAGTAGGTAAAGCTGAAGTCAGCACCGTCCAGTGAAATGTCGCCGAAGTTTCGATAGGTCAAGATCTTATCGGTTGCATTTTGAATCTCTCTTGGAGAAACAAGCCCGATAGGTAGGGGCGCGAATTGTTGAGCAATGCCCGTCGCTATCGAAGTTGCAGTCGCTTGATCAATGAATCCAGTTGCCACCATGTCTTGGACCAGCGCAGGAACAAAAGTGTCAGGATTAATGAACACGTTGGGCGTTTCATCACTCAAAGGCCCGACAAAATCATCAATCTCCGAGTGATAGACATCGATTGTAACGAGGAATTTATCACTAATCAAGCCTTTGTATCCCACCTCGAATGTGTTGTAAATCGTCGGCTGAGTCCGAGCAATATCTCTGACGCTCGATGGATCCACAGGGTCAAAACTCTCAGTGACGGTATTGAGGGTTGCAAAGGACCCAGGAACAGTCGTACTCAATTGCTGAGGGAGCACGGCGTTCAGAGTAGGCTGAAGGGCAGGATCTGCTCCTGCGATCGCCAACCCCCGAATGATAGGCCATACAGAATTCACGTCCGGCGGAAGGTAAGTGTTTGGCGAGGGGATAGCTCCTGCCCCCGCCAAGGCCGCTCCATACAGCGAAACCATTAGCGGCTTCCCATCTATTATGTTAAAGGTGAAGCCTTCAGGTGGTGTTCCACGAGCTCGAACATCAAAGATAGTTGGCCCGATCACCGGAACCAACGCAGGAGCTCGATCTGCCGTCAACACCGAACTGGAAAGGATATCAAGGAAGAGGTTATTGGTCGACGGTGTGGTGAAAGCCCGGTTATACGTCACACGGAAATTATGTGCCGGGTCGGGGCGGTAGACAAGCGCAGCACGGGGTGAAAAGACCGGATCCTCGATCCGGTTATGGTCATCAATCCGCCCTGCCGCAACAAACTTCAATTTCGAAGACAGTTCAGTTTCTGATTGCACATACGCACCGAATTCGTTAATTTCGTCGTCATCTTCATTCCGACCATTAATGGTATTCTTGGTGTCGGGCCGAGTGAGTAAAGCATCCACGCCGTAAGTGAAAGTTTGGCGTTCACCAAGAGAGAGATTATGCTGAATCTGACCGACAATCAACTTTGAGTTGTCAACAATGAGGTCTCCAGTACGGAGGAGGAAGGTTTCGCCAGCGTCGCTGCCATTCACAAAGGCTTGCGCGAAAAGGTCTTTGTAAATAATCCGCCCCTGAACATAAAAGTACGTCCAGTCGACGGCCCGGGCCGCACCGATACCGGTCAGTTCAATATTACTGGCTCTATTGATGCCGCCCGATAGGATTCCCGTCATGTCGTCGCTAAATCGATAGTCAAGGCGCACCTCCCCAGCAAGTTTCTCGACGTCGAAATCGCGATCGTTGGGAACCAAACCACCCTCGTCAATCCGGCCACCGACTGTCTGACGGCCCTTGATGATTGATTCTGGCTCCGCCGGATCAAAAACTTTCCAGTCATTCCCCCGGTAGAATTGCCCGGAAATTTTATA
>JBHHZW010000353.1:0-2989 GCA_046758305.1 Bacteroidota bacterium
ACAGCGAGGAGGGGATGGCCAGGAACGAGACGGGGCACGAAGAAGACGATGGTGACGGAGATGAAAATAGTGGCCACAAAGATAACGAACCGTTCCGAGAGATACTTCAAGTAAGCAATCATTCATACCGTTCCTTTTTGCTCAGGACACGCCTATGCACCTTCACACCTGCACTTAGCAGTCTAACGACGGAGCTCACCCGCCGCGCGGCTTTAGCTTGAGAGACTCCGCCAGATGTCACCGTCTCAGGCGGCGGAACCGCCGATTTGTGCGCGCATAGCGCGGTCGGGTGCAGCGATTGGTTAGGTTTTGTGGTTAGCGTCGGTTTTATCTTCCAGCCATTTACGGTGATCGCAGGGGGAAACTCTCGGCCTGCTCCGGCGTTAGGGCATTGTTCCTATACAGATTGGCAGCAGCCCTTATGAGCGTGTAAACGAAAAACGCCCAAAAGGCCGTACCGTGATCGATTGTCCGAAAAATCCTGAGCACTACGGGTAACCACCAGGCAACGTTATAAACCACAAAAACGAGCCGGCTAGTGAAGCTCTGTTCGACTGAAACGGTGTTAGCTGAGTTCTCCCGAAGACATGCGAACCGCATGTTCAAATGCTGTTCGACAGCAATTCAGTAAACCGCCCCGATAACCACGAGGCCGATAAATGCTGCACTGTTTGACAATACCGCAGTAGACCAGACGACGACAGCATAAATCCCAAAGACAAGCCCCAGCCCGATCGTAAGCATGTTATTCCAACGTGCGGTCAAGAACTCTTTCTTTATCATGGTGTTCCTCCCTTACTACTATTATTTCGCTGTCATGTTCCACCGCTATGACGACATTTCCCTTTTTGTGTCCTGTGTCGACGTACCTGTGAGCCTCCGATATTTGTTCCAATGTGTAGCGCCTATCTATGACGGCTTTGAGCTTTTCAGCTTCAATAAGCTCTTTGAGGAAGATTAGATCTTGAGCCTTTTCCTTGAATCCTGATCCCTGCACGGAGAGAAAGATGCCGTTTTGCGTTAGTGAGCCTTTACACCGCGAAGATGAGGTCTTGTTTACCGCGTCAAAAATGAGATCATAGGTCTCACCCATTGTGGTAAAATCCTCTTGGGTGTAATCAATGACCTTCTCGGCTCCCAAAGCTCTCACCCACTCTAGATTTGCGGTGCTGCACACTCCGGTGACTTTTGCCCCAAACTGCTTGGCAAGCTGTACCGCATAAGTGCCTACACTTCCAGAAGCTCCATAGATTAGGACCTTTTGTCCGTTCCGGACATTTCCTTTCCTAATGAAATGGAGTGCGGTAAGTCCCCCGACAGGAACGGCGGCGGCCTCCTCATAGCTCATATTGCTTGGTTTTATCGCTAGCGCACCGTCTTCGGGCAGACAGATGTACTCAGCATAAGCGCCCGCGCCGAAACCGGCAGAGCCAAAAACTTGGTCACCTTTTTTGAACCGTTTGACATCTTGGCCGACTGATTCAACTTCCCCGGCTAACTCGTGTCCTAGAATTCTATTTCGACCGATACCACCCATTAAACGAAACACAATTCTGAGAGGCAATGAGAGACTTCGAAGTCTCGCGTCTCCTACTGTCACTGTTGTCGCATAGATCTTGATGAGTACTTGATCGTCCTTTGGGGTAGGTTCTTCTACCTCTTGGAATTGAAGACCATCCGGAGGCCCGTATCTTGTGCATACGATCGCTTTCATGAGTTTTCTCTTAATTTACTTTGATTTGGTCATTGTCAGAATAGTTTACGATAATACATCCTGCAAGCCTGCAAAACCTAACGTCGTCATTGTGCTGCCCAAAGACAACCTCAACTAAAACCAAGCCTTGCGCCAAGAACCGAGCTTAATGGGTCGGCACGAACGGCATTGCTAGGTTTTGTTTTCATGTTCCAAAGTTATGGCTATTTTTCCTCTGAGTGATTTCAGGTAGTCTCCCCCTTGGGAGTTGGTAATGGAACGCAGGGCTCCAGGCCCCTTGAGCGCCGCATAAATGACGGCGCCTGGCTTGATCTGGGGAGCCAGGCGGCGTGCTTTTAGCCGCCGCCTTTGCACCAACTCTGAAGAGGGAGACCACCTGATTTCATAAAAGATGGAATCGACTCATTCTTCCTGTTCGGGCCACTTCCATGCATACCAAACAACCAGGGCAACAAATACAAGGTATGCAATTCCCCAAAATATCTCATAAACGGGGGCTTGGCTGTAAACAAAGATCAAGAAAACGAGTTCCCACACAACAAAGAATATGCCTACGATGAGGTTTGCCCGGCGATTCGCTTTATGCTTCAACGTCAGGGACAGGAAACTCATAAAAATCGGAACCGCCATTATTATTGACATTACCAACAGCATCTCATTTGTTACTGCTATTTCTGTAGTTCCCGCTACCAATTCCTTTAGCGCCACCGGATCATGAAAGCGGGTCGAATCCCCCTGTAAACCACTTAACATTCGAGCTGCCCATAATGCTGAAAGGATTATCCTCACATCTACCGTAACTCTTGCGGTTTTCTTGTTCGTATTCATTTTTCTACTCCTTTTTGGCTTTTGTGTAACACGGCCGGCGATCAGGGTTTTTTTCAATTAAGCTACAAAACCTAACTACTGATTATACGGAATTATTTCCACATAATCACCCCCTACGGGATTTTAGGCGGAAACAACCGCAGGACCGGCCTATCTGCTGGATGCAGCAAGTTAGGATGGGGGAGCGGCCCCTAGCAGAGGCCACTCCCCACCTGCAATCTAACGATGGTACTTTCTACTACTGGCCTGCGGGACGAATCCCGCCGACCCACTCCCCTGTCGTGGGTGAAGGATACCCGTTGATCACCAGGTTCCAGGTCGCCCACCAACTGACCGGCATGTTCCACGGGTCGTCGGCCGAGGGCCACCCTTCCCAGTAAGTGCTGTTGAAGGGCACCAGGGCAGGCGCTTGAACGCCTGGGATGACGGGCAGTTCATCGAGCCAGA
>JBHHZW010000354.1:0-2988 GCA_046758305.1 Bacteroidota bacterium
TATTCGGGATGGTATCATAATGACTCAACGAAGTCAACTCTAGGAGGTGTGTCATTCCGACTAACTGGCCCTCAGCAATTGATACATTCACCACCAAAGTTGACGACGTCGATGATATTCTGGCCGCACACATCAACGATCTGCAGAATGCCGTCACCGAGATCGAGACCGAACTCCAGGCCCTCGCGTCGAATCCTCGCAAGCTAGTATTCTTTGAGGCAAGCGCGCCAACTCGATGGACGATAGACGCGACCAACAACGACGCCGTTCTTCGCATCGTCAGCGGCACAGGAGGAGGGACGGGCGGGTCCGATTCAATAAGTTCGCCGCCGAGTCATACACATTCGGAAACCTCCCATACTCACACATTTACTACTGCTGGATCTACAGCTACGACCCAAATCGCATCCGGAGCTGGTGCGTTCCTCCCGCCGGATGGTCACACGCACACGGGAACGACAGATAGTGGCGGTGGAGGGACGACGGGGGCGACCGTAGGTTTCAGCCCGAAGTACATCAACGTGATCATATGCACAAAAGACGCATAAGGGGCCTACATGAAAATCAGAATCGCAAGCGTCGATGACACGAAAGACGAAGGCCTGATGATTACCTATGAGCTTGTGAGTCAGGCTGGCAAAGTCATAGGGACAAAATTGATTCGTATTCCATGGGATGCGGTTGCAGGCAAGACAATAGCGGAGATCAAAGGGATCATGTTCAGACATGGGCGCGAGGCGGTCGAACAGAATACCAAGCTGGCCCTCAAGACGATACTCGAAGGCCTCGAGGAGGACTTGAAGTGAGTTGGTTCGGGAAAGCCGAAGGGAAGATCTGCCCGCTTATTAGGGGACGATGCCTTCAACACGGATGCGAGTTTTACACACATCTGATCGGGCAGGATCCGCAGACCGGCGCAGAAAAGGACGAGTGGGGCTGCGTCGCACATTGGGTGCCGATCATGCTCACGGAGGTCAGTCTGAAGGTTCGTGGCAATCAAGCCGCTGTGGAGAAATTTCGTAATGAATTGCTCAAACAAGAGCAACAATCACACAGGGAGATCCTCGTCACGATTCAGCAGGCCTTTGAGGGGATTGGAAAAGGATTGCGAGATACCTTGACAGGAATGGCCCAACTCATTGTTGCCGATAGGCACGATGAAACGATCAGCATCGAAGACGGAAGGCCCGAGACGGAATGTTCTGTTGACAGGCCCAAGAAACCGTGAGATCCTCTATGGGCATATGGAGTAGGATGAAAGAATGGATCATCGTGAGCATCAGAGCCCTAGGACGGCATGGTGCAAAAATTGCGACGATGCGACGCAGCACGTGATCCTTTCCAGGGAAATGTCGGCGGTGAGACCGATCGATGGGGACAGGCTCCGATGGCGAGAGCCCCTTTTAATGTGTCTCGTTTGTTGGGAGAAGCAGCCTATACCCGGTGGTGTTGGAACTTCATCCTGATGGCGATAGAGCAGTGGGAATTTACGTCACAGGAACGGTCGCCGTAAGGGGAAAAGGTGGACGTGACAGGAAGGATTATCAAATATCTCGAGGATCATTGGCTCAATATCTTGGGGGAATACATCTATCTTTCATCGGACATTCTGCGCATCTTCGATGATGTCGTCTTTCCCGTGGAATGGGAATGGTTCGCGAGAATCGTTGCATGAGAGGAGGTGAGATCTGATGGCCGGATTCAAGACCATCATCGTTGCCGTGCTCTCGTTTCTAGTGTTCGCCTTGGGTTGGGAGCCGCTCAAACAGTTCATCGATCCGCAGACGATTGCCATCGTCATGGCGGTCCTGATGGCGATTCTCCGGTTTCTGACCAAGGGTCCCGTGTTCAAGAAACCATCATAACCAAGCAAGCCATGAGTTCGATCCCATGGTTTCCCTTGGAAAGGGAGAGATATGTCTGATCTGACGATGGTTTTGATTTCTGCGAGCGGCTTCCTATTGATCCTAGCGTTCGATGTGTGGCTCTCTATCACGAAGCGACAGACGATCACGGAGTGGATCAGGAAACATTCGACGGTCACGCATTGGATTGCTTTCGTCATGGGCTTCCTGATGGCCCACTTCTTCGGGACGTTTTGATGCTTGAGGCGCTTCAAGCTTATATATGGCTCTCATATCTCCTCTTTTATTATTGGTGGTTGCCGGATGAGTGGATCAATTGGTACAGCATATGGGTCTGGGCTGCAATATGGGGGATGACCCCACTGATCATCGTCGGGGGATTATTGTGGTGGCTGATTTGATCAAGAGATTTTGGCGGTGGGTCGCATCGATCTTTTGGCGATGAGACTAACTAATCGTTGAATAGGGGGACACAATGGCCATATATGACCAATGCTGCAAGGCGGTAAAAAAACATCACAAAAACCTCCGGCGGCTGCCCAATGTCAAGGGTGTTGTGGTCGCAAAGAAGATCGTGGGGGGCCATGAAACGGCGCAGTGGGGAGTAACGGTCTTCGTCGAACGGAAACTTCCCTTGTCGGAGATTGCTATCGCAATCCCCGCCTCGCTTCGCGTCGGGTTGAGCACCGTCCCTACTGATGTTATTCAGACAGGTGTCATCAAGGCTTATGACGCCGGGGACCGCAAGCTATGGCACCCGATCGTGGACGGTGGGATCTCAATGGGTCATAGGCTCGTCACTGCGGGCACGCTGGGAGGTTTCGTGCGGCATCGGACGCGCCAGGAGACCATGGTTCTGACGAACAACCATGTCGGAGCCGCAACCAACCAGGGGGTGCACGGCGACCGCTGGTATAACCCTGGTCCATTTGACCAGGGAACGTCACCGGGAGTTGATCCTCCTCTCGACACGGCCTTCGCCCAGCTCTTCGACTTCGAATTCATCCAGTTCAGGGGCCAGCCTGACCAATGCTCAGCTGCTCGTGGGGTTGTGGCGATCCTGAATTTCGGTGTTCAATTGATGAACTTCCTCATCTGGGGGCCGCGTGACAAGCTAGTCGGG
>JBHHZW010000355.1:0-2961 GCA_046758305.1 Bacteroidota bacterium
AAACCGATTACAACTTTCTCGAAACCGTTCTTGCGCACATAGTCCCTGGTTCCCAAAACCAAGGCTTTGTATATCTCCTCTAATCTTCCTAGTTCTGGAGCATGCGTCCCCGGGATACTCTTTCTTTCATTGGAACCTCTAGATTTCAGCACAATTCGCTGGACGCTGGCGGACAAACTGTTATTGACAGAGCCACCTTGAGCGAATCTATCGGTTTCGATGTCGGTGACCAGGAAGTCCTCCTCAAAACGCTTCGCGCTAGCCACTATTTCACCCTGAGGATTGACGATCAAGCTTCCACCATCGAACACAAGTTCGTCCTGGCCACCCACAAGGTTGTTGTGACATACAAACGTGCCTGTCCGCTTTGCAAAGCCAGCTACTATGTTGTCGCGCCGAATAAGCAGCTTACCGGCGTGGAAAGGTGAAGCGGAAATGTTCAGAACGACCCCGACATTATTCTTCCTCGCGCAGTATTCAGCAGTTGAGCCCACAATCCATATGTCTTCGCATATGTTCACGGTGATGATCACGCCGTCTACCTCAAAGGGCACGCACTCAGATCCAGAGCCTGACGAGAAGTATCGCTTTTCGTCGAACACGCCGTAGTTGGGCAACTCAACCTTGTGATAAGTATTCACAAGCTGTCCGTTGCTGATCAGAGCTGCTGAGTTATATACCCTCCCGTTAGCTGCATCTGCGAAGCCAACTAGTGAAGCGATTCCCTCGGTCTGCTCCGCGATCTCATCAATGGCATCGCGGTTATCGCGAGGGAAACTCGGTTTCAGCAAGAGGTCCTCCGGTGGATAACCGCAGACGGCAAGTTCAGGGAACGTCACGATGTCAGCGCTTGCTTCCTTTGAGCACTGTATTGCAGCGACGATCTTAGCCACGTTACCCCCGAAGTCGCCTACTGTGGAGTTGATCTGTGCCAATGCTATCCTCAATGTCCTCCGCTCACCTCCATGCCCATGATCGTGTCCCTGATACATTACACAGCGTATTCTGTACCTGGCCATCTGCCGACTGCCATGGCAGCCTGTTCTGCGTCATAATATTCGCGAAATATACGGTAGTATAGCAACTCCTCTTTGGATTGCAGTGTCAAACATGGAAACGGTCTTCGCTCGGAATAGAAATCCACGTCGGATATTTGCTGCTCTGCATACTCGGCCAACAAATGCGCTGAACCAGCTCCTGATGCGAACTGTTGTTTAGTACGCCAAGTGACTTCATGGGGAAGGACGTCAGAAAACGCCTTGCGCAGAATCCATTTCTCCACCTCTTCTTCGCCGTGCAACTTGAGATGAGGCGGAATTTGAAGCGACATTTTCACGAAGTCAACATCCAAGAATGGCACGCGCCCCTCAATGGAATGCGCCATTGTCATCCTGTCAACTCTTTGGAGGTTGACATTATGCAAGCCAGCGACAAGCCTCAACAGTTCCGCGTTGAGTGACTGCACATTTCTAAGTTGTTTGAGATAGTGATAGCCGCTGAAAAGCTCGTCGGAACCTTCACCAGATAGAACAACTTTTACATAATCACTTGCCAATTTGGACACGAAGTAAGTGGGAATAGCAGTACGCACCAAGGACGGTTCAAAGGATTCGAGGTGATAGATAACATCCGGAAGCGCTTGGATCATATCATCGAAGGTGTAGACCAGATCGTGGTGCTCAGTGCAAAGATGCTCTGCAACTTTTCGTGCGTATTGCCTGTCTAAGCTGCTGTCCATGCCGACTGAGAAAGAATGCAACGTGTCAAAATGCGGACGAGCAAGGGCCGCTATGAGGCTGGAATCCAGGCCGCCGCTTAGAAACACCCCAAGCGGCACATCCGACATCAGACGTTTCTGGACAGCTTGTCCCAACTGTCCACGCAGAAGTTGGATTGTTTCCTTCAGATCTTCCTCAATGATACTCGGTATATGGTCTCCAGCGTATTCAGACAGTCTGGCTTCCTCGAGCGATTCTGGATCGAAGTATTTCACTTCGCCTTCTTCGGTATGATAGTAATGACCGGCAGAGAACTCATTGATGTCATCACAAACCTGCATCAGTGCTTTTATCTCGGACGCAAAACAGATTGATCCGTCCGCTGTCCCATGATATAAAGGCTTAATACCCAATGGGTCACGCGCTAACAAAAGCTCTTCACCATCAAACAGCGCAAATGCAAACATGCCATCCAGATGTTCGACGCACCCTGAACCCAAATCTTCGTATAAATGTATTATGACTTCAGCATCTGTTTGAGTTTGGAATTGGTGGTGCGTTAATCCTTTTCGCAGCTCCTTATAATTATAGATCTCACCGTTGAAAACAAGACACACTTGTCCCGTTTCGTTGTAGAGCGGCTCTCTGCCGCCTTCAACGTCGATAATCGACAAACGATTGTGTCCAAGTAGAATCTGATGGTCCGCGTGGATACCCATGTCGTCCGGTCCACGATGGCGGATCTGAGCCAACATCTTCTTTATAAACAGTTCATCAACGAACTCACCTAAGTAGATCCCTGCTATTCCACACATAATAGACATTACCTTTTAATCAGTCAGAACGGAAAGTTCTATAGCCCTGACTTTTCTGTAGACTTCCTCTGGTTGTTTCTTTGAACCATCGACACTTAGAAGGTGATTCTCAATACTGATGCCGAAAAGCCTTTCATTCTCCTGCAAATACGGCAGAATCAAGTCCCAATCTTTGGGCAGAAGAGGCGCAAACTCTCCACCATTTAACTGTTCTTCTACCAGTTCATGATATGGGTCTCTCACGTAAATGGCTCCGCCGGAAGCCAGCGAAAAGAGGTTGCTTCCGGGATAAGACGTGGGGCGGCCCTTGACATTACCCTTATCATCGAATGAAATACCATTCAGGATAACAAACCCTCCGCCATCTAATGGCTCGCCTGCCATGAAGGATTCGGCGAGATAGTCCAGACAAGTGCCGTTGATGACCA
>JBHHZW010000356.1:0-2954 GCA_046758305.1 Bacteroidota bacterium
GGTGCCCCCCTCGACCGGAGGCGCTGCTGGAAGGACTCATGAAGCTACAGGAGAAAGTGAGAAACGAGAGCTTAGCGAAGAAAGCTGTGGCCTGATCGATGAAGACACCACAGGAGATACACGATCAACTGAAAGAGAAATTCGGCGATGCAATCCTGGAATTCAAACCGGATGCGGTCGTCGATCCGTACATCCAGATAGCGCCAGACTCGTCGAAAGAGATCGGTCTGTACTTGCGGGATGATCCGGCGCTGGACTTCGATTATCTGATGTGTTTGAGCAGCGTTGATTACAACGATGGCAACCTTGGTGTGGTTTACCATTTGAATTCTCTCAGGCACAACCATAAGATCACCCTGAAGGTGAGAGTACCGAAAGAAAAGCCGGAGGTTCAATCGGTCGAGGCAGTCTGGAAGAGTGCGAACTGGCACGAGCGTGAAGCGTACGATATGATGGGGATCATGTTTACGGGACATTCCGATTTGAGGAGGATCCTCTGCCCTGACGACTGGGAAGGATATCCGCTCCGGAAAGATTACAAAGTCCAGGAATTCTACCACGGGATGAAAGTCCCGTACTAAATGTTCTGACTCTTCAAAATTCTTGACCATACACTGAATGCTGGAGACAAAGGAGAAACTAGAGACTAAGCCGCCAACGACGTCCACCGGGAAGACCGTACGAACGGAAGAGATGGTCCTGAGCATGGGCCCGCAGCACCCTTCTACGCACGGCGTCCTGCGATTGGAGCTTGTCGTCGATGGCGAGATTATCGTTGACGTCATTCCTCACATCGGTTACCTTCACCGCTGCTTCGAAAAGCATTCGGAAGCGATGACCAATTACCAGATGGTCATCCCCTACGCAGACCGGATGGATTACCTTGCGTCGATGTCGATGGATTTTGGCTACGCGGTGGCCGTGGAAAAGCTTCTCGGCATCAAAGTGCCGGAACGTGTAGAGTACATCCGGGTCATCATGGCGGAGCTTCAACGCATCGCGAGCCATCTGATCGCGCTCGGAACCTACGGTCTGGACGTCGGTGCCTTCACACCTTTTTTGTACTGCTTCCGCGATCGAGAGAAAATTCTCGACCTGTTTGAGATGACATGCGGTGCGAGACTCCTCTACAATTATATCTGGGTGGGTGGAGTGTCGCACGACCTGCCTTCGACATTCATCGACAAGGCAAAGGAATTTTGTCAATACTTCAAGCCTAAGATCAAAGAGCTGAACGATTTGCTCTCCTACAACGAGATCTTCATTAGACGTACGGCCAACATCGGCATATTGCCGGCAGAGGTTGCCGTCAACTACGCGTGCTCTGGTCCGATGCTTCGTGGGTCCGGAGTAAACCGGGACCTTCGTCGGAACGATCCCTACTCGATCTACCCGCATCTGGAATTTGACGTGATTGTTGGAAAAGGAGAGATGGGTACCGTTGGCGATTGCTGGGATCGCTACATGGTTCGGGTTCGAGAGATGGAGCAGAGTGTGCGAATCATCGAGCAAGCTCTCGCCCAGATCCCGAGCGAAGGCGACGTACAATCAGCTGTACCGAAGAGAATTCGCCCCCCGATCGGTGACGTGTATGTTCGGACCGAGTCTCCGCGTGGAGAAATCGGTCTCTACATCATCAGCGACGGAAGCGTCAGTCCGTACCGCGTGAAGGCACGCTCACCCGCATTCGTGAACCTGAGCGTCCTGCCCGAGATAAGCAAAGGCTACATGATTGCGGATATGGTCGCGATCGTGGGGAGTGTGGATATCGTTCTCGGTGAAGTGGATCGGTAAATTAACGAGAAGCAGATGGAACAACTGCTGAAGAATCTGATGGGAGACAACATCGGCGTGTACGCCCTGCTCGCCGTACCGCCGCTCCTGTTCATTGTCCCATATGCGCTCTTCGCGGTGTGGCTCGAGCGTAAGGTCTCCGCTCACATGCAGGACCGACTCGGTCCCATGCGCGTGGGAGGGTGGCATGGATGGGCGCAGACGATCGCAGATATTCTCAAGCTTTTGCAAAAAGAAGACATAGTACCGACGGCTGCGGATAAGACCCTGTTCATCCTTGCGCCGTTTGTTGTTTTTGTCGGCTCGTACGCGGCGTTCGCGGTCATCCCGTTCAGCAGCGAATATATCGGTAGCAACATCGACCTTGGTCTGCTTTATCTCGTTGCCGTATCGGCGGTTGTCGTGATCGGCATTTTGATGGCCGGATGGTCATCGAACAACAAGTGGTCCCTTTTTGGTGCGATGCGGTCGGCGGCGCAAATTGTAAGCTACGAATTACCGAGCATGCTGGCGATTTTATCGGTCGTGATGATTGTGGGTACGCTCAACTTGCAAGAGTTGAATCACATGCAAAGCGGCTGGTTCTGGAACTGGATGATCTTCCAGAAGTTTCCATTTGTGTTCATTGCATTCCTGATCTATTTTGTCGCTTCGCTTGCAGAGGTTAATCGTGCGCCGTTCGACATCCCGGAGGCTGAATCTGAGCTCGTCGCTGGATACCACACAGAATACAGCGGGATGAAATTTGCGCTCCTGTTCCTCGCGGAATATGCGAACATGTTCGTGGTTTCGGCCGTTGGCGGGACGCTGTTCTTCGGCGGCTGGAACAGTCCGTTCGGTGACTTTCTCTCCGGTCCGTTCTGGGGTGTTTTCTGGTTCATCACGAAAGGAATGGTGTTCATCTTCATCCAGATGTGGCTGCGGTGGACGCTGCCCCGCTTGCGCGTCGATCAGCTCATGTACGTCGGCTGGAAGGTGTTAACACCGTTCGCATTTGCCAATATCGTCGCAGTCGGTCTCTGGATGATCCTGTAACACTCGAACCAAAGTGATCAAAATGAATGAAGTGAAACGATATTTTCGAAATATCTGGATGGGAATCTACACGATCCTCATTGGTATGAAAGTGACGTGGAGGCACCTGTTTATCCCTGCTGTCA
>JBHHZW010000357.1:0-2944 GCA_046758305.1 Bacteroidota bacterium
CCCGTGTGAGGATTTTCTCCCCGGCGACGGGAGAGTCTGGAGGGGGTGGAGTCTCAGTACGGGAGAAAAGGAGTGGTGAGCCAATAACTGCCGCACCACTTGTATAGAGAAATTGTCGTCGTTTCATGATTGGGGTCTGCATCAAGAGCGGGTCATAATATACGACCTCTTCGAAAAGAAATCAACTTTCCAGAGGAAAAACCCGAACTCTGTGCCAAGCGTGCTGTGTAAGTTCCATTGCTATCCACGAATCGAAAGCCAGACGATATACGAAGAGTACAGCGCCATCAGGACAGCCCCTTCGAGCCTCGAGATAACATAGCCTGTTCGCATGACGGGCAAGAGGAGAAAGCTGAAGAGGAGCATAATTGCATAGTCAATGATGAAACCACTCTGAATGAAACCATCAGTCATGGAGATCGGCTTGATCATTGCTACGATCCCAACGATGCTGAGAATGTTAAAGATGTTACTGCCAATGATGTTGCCGACAGTGATTTCTGGTTGTTTCCGTAAGGCCGCAACTGTCGAAGTTGCGAGCTCTGGTAAGGAGGTTCCGCCCGCTAGCAGCGTAAGGCCGATAAACTTTTCGCTGACACCGATTGTCCGAGCGATAACCACTGCCGATTCCACGAGCAGGTAGGCTCCGACGACTAACCCGAGGAGGCCCCCAACCATCAGTCCGACCTCCTTCGCCATTCGATGTTCTGAAACGACAATTTTCTTGAGCTCTGCAGGAACCAGATCCTCCTTCAGATTTTTTTCTCGAACTCCAGAAGAATAACTGAACCAGATGAATGCTACGATTCCAAGAAACAGAAAGACTCCCTCCACACGATTGATCGTCGAATCGAGGGAGAGCAGGAAGAGGGCAAGGGACACTGCAAGCATAATCGGAACTTCCGTCTTGATCGTTCTGACCCGACAGACGAGCGGAGAGACAACCGCGGAGATCCCTAGGATCAGGCCGATGTTGATGATGTTACTCCCAATGACATTCCCGAGCATGATGTCGCCCCTGCCCTGGTAAGAAGCGACGATGCCCACGAAGAGTTCTGGCGAGGAAGTAGCGAACGCCACAATCGTTAATCCGATCACGATGGGCCTGACGCCGATGTTGTGGGCGAAACTCGCTGAGCCTCGAACGAGCCATTCGGCACCGTAGTAGAGAAGCACAAACCCAACGATGAGAAAGAAAACTGTAGTCACAAGCAAGTGGAGTTTTTCGAATCGCGATGAGACAAGAGGCAACCGTGAATCATCATGAAGGGTAGATGAGCTCTCGTTGGGTGGGCAAAGGAATCCCCGACAATTCCTCCATCCGTTTTCGCTGCAGTCATATCAAATCTTGAAGTAGCACATAGGTGATCTTGGTCTGCAAGCCGAGCCGTCTTCGATAAAACATCTCGCATCTTCACAGATGTTGAGCTATTGCAATGAGTAGATATTCAACGATATTTAACCGTGAGGAAAATACATCCATGGTCCACACCATCACCGTACTGCTCCGCTCCCAATCGATCGTCACATCGACTCAATGAGCGTCACATATTTCGCCTTTCCCGACTTAACGAACTCATCAAACAAACGGGTGACCAGGTCCTGTGTTCTATCGTCCTGGTTCTCTTCCAGGTTTTCATACTCCTCGAGGGATTCACACAGAAACATTTCGGTGAACACATTCTTCTTGCCTTTGAGTTCAAACACTGAGTAGTTTTTGCGCAATGCTCCCGTAAAGTGCTCTTTCATTTCTTTCACCAGCGCGAGGAAGTCTTCCCGTTTCTCCAGATGAATTTCATATGTAATGGTGAGGATGACCCTCGGCATTCAGATGCTCCTTTCTCCTCGTAATTAGAACTGGATAATCCCAAAAAGTAGATCGCCAAATACATACAAAACAACGACAGTGAATATCCACCCGACCAGGTCAAGAAACAACCCACCTTTCGCCATCTGGCGGACGCTGATGTGACCGGTACCGTAAACAAGCGCATTCGGGGGCGTTGCGACTGGCAGCATGAACGCCAGAGACGCCGTAAGTGCTGTGGCAACGGAGAAGGCTACGGGGTCATTGCCCGTTCCCACTGCAATCGTGATGACGATGGGAACCATCATGGAGGTGACTGCCGTGTTTGAAGTGATCTCGGTCAGAAAAACCACCATGAGCACGATCGCTATCACGAGCATCAACGTTGACGGATTTCCGATGATACTGACAAAGGAGGTGGCCATCCATGAAGCGAGCCCCGTCCGAAACATGGCGTCAGAGAGTGCAATCCCACCTCCAAACAAGAGAAGGGTGCCCCAATCGACGTATTTCGAGTCTTTCCAGTCCAGCACAAAGAGTCGGTCCCTCCAGTTGACGGGTACCAGGAAAAGTAGCACGGCTCCGAAGAGGGCAATTGTATACTCATTGAACCACTCAAAGCGACCCCCCACAGATGGCCCAAGAAGCGTTTCCCAGAATGGTCTTGTGACCCAGAGAACAACAACGACTGAGAATACAGCGAGCGCCATTTTCTCCCCCCGAGACCAGGCTCCAAGCGCTGACGATTCATCCAAGAGTCTTGCTTTTCCCCCAGGTATGGTTTTCAATTCTGGCGGAAACACCATCAACAAAACCGACCACACCACCGGAATGAACAGCAGGACGTACGGGACGCCAATTTTCATCCAATCCAAAAACCGAATGTCGCGATACCACTCTGCTCCACTGAAGTTCGAATTCAGAATCGAGAGTGCAATGCCGTTTGGCGGGGATCCGATGATAGTTCCGATCCCTCCAACCGAGGCTGCCCATGCTATTCCCAGCATTAGCGCAGTCCCAAACCTCGATCGACCCGGCTCACAGTTCGACTGCGAAAGCACTCCCAATCCCAGCGGAAGCATCATCGCGGTTGTAGCGGTGTTAGAAATCCACATCGAAAGGAAGGCGGTCACTGCC
>JBHHZW010000358.1:0-2940 GCA_046758305.1 Bacteroidota bacterium
TGACAGGTCTGCCAACTGTTGTGTGAGCTGGAAAACATGAGTTCGTTCGTATTCCATCTCGCATGGCGGGCACGTCTGCGCTAGAGTATGACTGAATACCTGCTGGTAAGCATCGAGCAATTGCTCGGAACTCACCCCTTCTTTCACCAGTTCCTGCCAATCCTCGATCCATTGCCGATCCTTCGATCGAATCACGGACTTCAGAAGCGGCTCAAGCTCTACGAAAAAACGGCCAGTTGTAACGGTCATAGAAAACTCTCTGTTCGGATGCAAGAAAGCAACTGCAAGACTTTGGTACAGCCTGCTGCGGAGAAGGGCTGCCTGGGCGTTTTCCTCAATTTCGCGATCCATGCTGGCCTCCTTAAATCGAATTGAGATGCTTCTCGGGACGGACATACACAGGTTCTTCAACTCTTGTCCGAACGATTTCTGTCCCATTCCTTCCATAACCGATCACCGTGTCATCGTACATGATCCACCGTTTGCCGTCGATTGTTCGTTCATAGATTTTTTCCCCGGGCACGAATCTGTACTTAAATATGATTTTTTGCGTCACTCGAAATAACTGTAGGACAGCAAGAAGCTCTCTTGACGGTGCCACGTACTGCTCGATCGCGTGATCGACCCCGGGGCCGAACATTTGTCGCAGATACTCTCTGTTCACCCATCGCGGAGGTATGTAGTATCCGTTTGGTTCCGTACCGAATTGGGGATATAGTGGAATGGCCACTCTTGCAACCTTTACGAGGTAGTAAATAGGATTCTGCGGATCCTCAACCCAATTCCCCGATTCATCAATATCCACCAGCCCCTGGAGTCGAATTCGACCGATACAAGAGGCCATACATCTCGCTTCCATCGGCTCACCGTTCGTCAACTTGTCCTTTCCTTCAATGCGCGGGTAGCAAGCGATGCATTTCTCAGAGATTCGCGTCGTAGGTCGGTACATCGGTTTCTTGTACGGACAGGCTTCCACGCATTTTCGGTAGCCGCGGCACCGCTTCTGGTCAATGAGGACAATTCCGTCTTCCGGTCTCTTGTAGATAGCCTTTCGAGGGCACGCAGCGAGACATGCAGGGTAGGTACAATGGTTGCAGATCCGCTGAAGGTAGAAAAACCAAGTCTTGTGTTCGGGAAGTGAGCTTCCGTCCCTGTCAAACTGATATCGTATCCCCTTTCGACTCCGAGCCGTATCTTCATAGATGTTCGGTGCGCGCCACTCTTCGTCGGTCGGTAGATACCCTAGAATGCGCGTCTGGTTTTCGGACTCGTACCGTTTCCGTTCCCCTTCGAAGACCGTGACCCCCTCGTATGTGCCGTAGGGTTGATTGTCACCTACCTTAGTGGTGTTCCAGGTTTGGCCACCGGGATTTGCATCCTCCAACAGTTTCAACGTCTTGACATCCCAGAACTGCGGATACCCACCATAGGGTTTAGTCTCCACGTTGTTCCACCACATGGGTTCCTGCCCTTTGGAGAATGTCCACGTCGACTTACACGCCATGGTGCATGTCTGGCAGGCGATGCAGCGGTTCGTGTTGAACACAAAGGCAAACTGTTTTTTTGGATGTTTCTCCTCGAAAGGGTACTCCATCTTCCGACCTAGTTGCCAGCTATACACCTGTGCCATTGTGTGTCTCCTCGCTAGTTCGGATTGAGGGATGAGAAACACTGAGTGTAGTTCATCGTACTGGCCGCTTGAGCATGGCCTCCTCGATCAATTCCCGCACAAATTTTTCCCCTTTTACTCGGTAGATCGTGTTTGTCATTCGAAAGTGCGGGTTGCGAAAGAGCAAGACGATCGATTCAGCATTCCAACCGATCCGCATGTATTCTTCGATGATGGAAGTTGTCATCCCTCGAAGATCCAGCTCATCTTGATTCGGGAAAATCACTCCCCTCAACTCCATGGGATCGTCGACATGAGGCTCGCGTTTTGGCATGTTAAGCCTTCCTGACTTTGATCAAGCTCCCTTTGAGGTAGCTGACCATAAAGTCATTTTCCGTTTCAGGGGCAAAACCGGTCTTCCCAGGATTCCAGATTCCCTTCCCACCCAATCCGCCGTCTTCCGCTTTCATAACCTTTACCAGTGTCTCTTTCGGGACTGTATTGATCGCATGGTTATCCGCTTCGCCACCAAACATGAAGCCCACGAACGCTTTCGTTTTGTGGAACAAAGAATCTGTCTGGTGCATCGGCATGTGCCAGTTCCGGGTGAGGCTTTGCTGCGAACCGTATCGAAGATTCGCCTGATACCCCGTATCTTCGGAGAGCGCTCGTCCATCCGGACGAGTTTCATGAGCTTTCACGCTTCGCTCAGTAGCGATGTATGGAGCATGTTTCAACATGACGACATTGTATGGATACGCAGGATTGTAGATGACTCGCAGCATCAGGCGTGAAACTTTGTAGAATAGGTCGTTTGGTTTCCATCCTCGGTAGGGGCGATCAGCCGGGTTGGCGTCCACATACACGTAATCGCCGTCTTCTATTCCGAGATCTTGCGCCGCTTGTGGGTTCATGTGCATCTGATGCTCACCCACTCCGGGGCTCCTCTTATCAGTCCTGTGGGGATCACCGAAGTTGGAGTCCCAGATCAATAGCCAATCCGTATCGCTCCACTGTGAGTGCACCCGGTGTCGTGTTTTCGGCGTCAGGCAGAAGAATTGATATCCTTTCTCCCACAGCGGGTTTTTTGATTTTTTCACATCTCGCCAGGAAAGCTTTACATTGCGGACCGTCCGCTCGTCCCAACCCATGGCATCGAGCGAAATGCCATAATCCTCCGGACGAATGTGTGGATTCGTACTAACGATGACGTTAGGGAGATACGGCGTGGCCTCGGGGCCTTCCCGGTGAACAACAAAGTTTTCACCGTACTCGATGGCTTCCGGAAGGTCACTGTACGCCTGGATGCGCCCGTGGTCGGTGTAAAATGG
>JBHHZW010000359.1:0-2939 GCA_046758305.1 Bacteroidota bacterium
AAGACGTCCCTCAATATGGCGAAACAATCCCTTGGGGAATAGTCTTGTCCGCGTTTTCGAGAAGGATACTTGATTTACTGCTTCATCCCAATTATCTTCACTGTTGCAAACAGGTGGTTCGACGGGGGCGGTGGCGATTTGTCCATACTCGTGTCTAACAGAAAAAGGTATCTGTGGTTCAATCCACGTGAATTCCTCTGCGCTGGTTTCTGAATTTGAAATTGATATGTCTCGTGAAAATTTGGTCAGAGAGTCATGTCTGTAACTCCTGTGGCTAAAAAACACGTGCCGAATTACGTGCGGCTCTATGAGTCCGGCGAGCTGGAGAGGCGAGTTGAGAAGGCGCTGGCGAGCCTCGAAAAATGCAAGGTATGTCCATGGGACTGTGAGGTCAACCGTTTGGAGAATGAAAAGAAGGTTTGTCGGACAGGTCGCTATGCCCGAGTGTCCAGCTACTTTCGACATTTCGGTGAGGAAGACTGCTTGCGAGGATGGAACGGTAGTGGGACGATTTTTTTCGCCTGGTGTAATCTTCGGTGCGTCTTCTGCCAGAACTTCGATATCAGCCAGAATGAGGCGGGGATGGAAGTGGGGCCCGAGCGGTTGGCTGAAATGATGCTCGAGCTTCAGGGCACCGGGTGTCACAATATTAACTTTGTGACGCCAGAGCACGTGGTTCCTCAGGTACTTGAAGGCCTCTTCTACGCAATCGGTTGGGGTCTTCGCCTGCCGATTGTTTACAACACCAGTGCCTTCGACTCGCTCGAAAGTCTGCACCAAATGGAAGGCATCGTGGACATTTACATGCCGGATTTTAAGTATTGGTACGAGGACACAGCGAAACTGTACCTCAAGTCGCCGAAATACCCCCTTGCTGCGCGAACGGCGATCAAAGAAATGCATCGCCAAGTAGGGGATCTAACATTCGACGAGCTTGGGATGGCGCGGCGTGGGGTACTCGTGCGCCACTTGGTGATGCCAGGCGGCCTGGAAGAGACGAGAGCAATTATGCATTTTCTATCTACGGAAATTTCACCCCATACCTACGTCAACGTCATGGACCAGTACCATCCGGCCGGAAAGGTAGATTCGGATAAATACAGTGAAATCGATCGACGCATTAGCTCTGAGGAATTGGCCGAGGCCTTCCGAATCGCTCGGGAGACGGGTTTGCATCGTTTCGACTCGCGCAGATTGATGCATGCCCGATCAATGAACTAGCAGACGGTGCGCGGTACTGGGAAACTGTTGCCTCGCTGGACACACCGCTCAAATTTCAGAGCTACATTCATACCTCCGGGCTAATCTGTAAGAACTACATGCCCCACGCACAATGGACGTCGGACGGTCCGACTGAATCATAGGTTGACCCATCAACAACTTACCGGTTCAACTTCTCAAGACTCTCTGCTATATTGTCTCTGTAGTAGCTTCCTGTGCAATGACGGTCAATTTTCATTTGGCTATTGATCTAGTGCAACTTCAATGAACTTCTCAGCGAAGGATATCGAATAAGTCACGGTCGGATCATCGCATGCCAAAGAAGATTCTTGTTGTGGATGACGAAGAAGACATTGTCGAGATGCTGAAGTATAATCTCGAGAGAGAAGGCTACGACGTGCTGACAGCGTCTACCGGAACAATGGCACTCGAAGAGGCTAGAAAACACCCCCGATCTCATTTTGCTGGACATCATGATGCCGGAAATGGATGGTTGGAACGTAGTCAAGCAATTGAAGCTTGACGGGCGGACACGGAGGATTCCAGTTGTTTTCCTGACTGCCAAAACGGCCGAAATCGACGAGGTAGTAGGGCTAGAACTGGGGGGCGAAAATTATCTCGTCAAGCCTGTCAGTATTCCGAAGTTGCTTGCTAGAATCAGATCTGTCTTTCGTCGCTTAGAGGAACGAATCGAAGTGGCGGATCCCAAGAGAATCGTTCGCGTCGGTCCTTTTGAAATCAATCCTCAAACGTACAAGGTCAAACTGAAGTGAAGAGAGCTCATTTTCCCCCGCAAGGAATTTGAAATCCTTTTCTACCTTGGACGTAATGCGGGTAGGGTGATTTCCCGGGAAAATCTTCTCAGACGAATTTGGGGAGATGACGTTTTTGTGATCGACCGCACGATCGATGTCCATGTGAGAAAAATACGCGAGAAGCTCGGCAGGTCTGCTGATTATATTAAAACGGTCAAAGGTGTTGGCTATAGAATGAAAGAAGAGTAAACACTTTTAGTATTACCTTGAGTCGGATTCAGACAAGAATCAGTAGTACCATCGTTGCCTTGCTTGTTTTGGCCGCGATTGGTGCTGCTGTTTTCTCTAGTCTTGAAATAGAGTCTTTTTTTTCTGGATCGTTTGCGCTCGGAATTGCAGACGCAATTGAATGAAATAGAGTACGTTCTGCGACGCTCTCCTTCTTCATTTCAGTCCGGAAATATCCTATATACTCCACTCCGCCAATTTGCGCGAACCACCCAAATACGATTAACGCTTATTGATAACACTGGTATTGTCCTGTTTGAGTCCAACCGACCAGAGGAGGACCTCCCTTAAATCGAAAACCACGGAGATGGACCCGAGGTTCAAGAGGCCCTTAAAATCGTGGTGGGGTATGGTACAAGGAAAAGCGCGACGGTCGGAGTAGAAATGCTGTACTCAGCGAAGGCGCTGGACATACCTTTAGTGTTGAGCGGTGACTTGGCACAGGTCAAATTCGTCGGAGTTGCACCCGCTTGAGCGACGTGAATGAAGCGGTCCGCGAGATTCGATGGAAAATCTCTCTGGCAACGTTGCTCGTCATTGTGGTTGTTGTCTTCGTGAGCATACGTCTCTCGAAGCCCACGGTAGCAAAATCTCACTGACGAGTGAATTGGGGAAGGGAAATACGTTTAGCTTTGTGTTGAAAAAATAAGATTGCTGAGAGAGAAAACTTCTTGG
>JBHHZW010000360.1:0-2923 GCA_046758305.1 Bacteroidota bacterium
CATCCCTTCGTTTTTCAGGGAGTTTTCGAACTCCTCGAACTCCACGAACGCTTTTGCCGAAAGTGCCCACTGAAGCATTTCTGCATACGCTGCATCCGGCAAGTAGACACGCCCAGCGGGCTCGATCGCTTTGATCACCTCAGAGAAATGCAAGATACGAATCCAGTCGCTGTTCTCTTCGAGCGCTCGCAGGAATTCCTTCAGCCAGCCTCTTTCGTACACCTGCTCGTATGTGTGAGGCCAAGAGCCAAACTTTTCTCCATCGGCGGCATATACAACAACCCGCTTCCCATCCTCCGTCGCCAGAGTCCGCAGATACTCGATCGTCTTCTCCACCGGTTGGAACGGAATCAAGTATCGAAGCATCCTGCTGATCGAGAAGACGTTAACGGTTTCCCCCTCTTCCTCCGTGACGTAATAACCGAAAAGCTGGTCTTGCTGAAGACCCGCGTACTTAAGGTGGGTGTCGTCAACAATCACATACCGTACACCTGCGTCAGCGATCGGCTTCGTGATGTGCTGTTCCCACACCCGTTCGGCAAGCCACATCCCGGTCGGCTCGTACCCGAAGTGACTCTTGACGTACTTGCTCATTTTCTGGATTTGACCGAGCTTATCGACGTCCGGGATGATCGGGAGAATCGCTTCGTAGAAAGCGCCGGTCATGATCTCCACTTGGCCGCTCTGGACCGCCCTTCTTAGGTGCTTGAAGAATTCTGGATGATGCTTGTGGAGCCATTCGAGCAAAGGACCGGAATTATGAATAGCGACCTTAACCTTTGGATATTGAACGATGAGATCGAGAAATGGCTTGTATGCCTGCCCGTAGGCCCTCTCGAAAACGTGGTCAAAGTTTCCAACCGGTTGGTGGCTATGAAAGCCAAGCGCAAGGGTGATCGTTTTCTTCATAGAACGGGGACGCGCGATTTGAAAGCGAGATGGCTATTGAGTTGATAACACCGCGGCGAAGGAAGTTCGTTGCACGTTGGGGAGAACATGGATTTTACTGTCCGGCATACGATGCGGCTAAAGCTGAATTTCCAGAGATCCGTCAGCCCTCCTTTATCCCTAAAACCCCCCACACTTCACCCGTCTCAAGAATTCCTCCGAGGGCTGGAAGTTGAATTCGTATATTCGAGTAAACTCAACTTCGGGCAGGACCTTGGACTCGACGTTTGGAAAGAACTGAACGCTACCGCGCGCTCGAAACCGAAATGTCCCGCGTCCTCGGAACCAAATTTCCTTTCCCCTAATGAACCTCTCGAAGCCTTCCAACGTTCGATACGCAAACCGACAGCTGTCGTCGCGCTGATCCCAGACCACCGTTACCGTAAACAATGATTCTGGCAAAATGGTGATGCTGTCGAAAAAGGTCCGCTCAAACATGATCGTGCGCCGGAACGTTGAATCATCCAGGGACCAGAGTTCGATCGTGCCACGAACACGCGCCTTCGACTCGAGAATTTCGTCCGAATGATTTCTCAAGCCGACTATAAAACCTTCGCGCAGCATGATGGTGTCATTGCCTTCTGTTGCGATTATCCATACGTCAAGTCTATCTTGTGGATCAAAAACCGCTTCGAGGAAATCTTCCAGGACGCGCGGCGGTAGTTCTTCCTCACATGAAAGAAGGAGCGACGCAAAGAGAAGTCCCGCCAATATCTTCGTGAAACGTAGCAACAGTCCACCTCACAACTCAACCTTGATTCCAAGCTTGATTCTCCGCGCTTCATCAAATGCCGAAGGATCCCCGAGTTCACCGCCAACCCGCCCGTTTGAATCCACCCACCGGACATTCTTTTCATCAAGCAGATTACGAATATCGACATACAACCAAATCCGATTGCGATTCGCGGAGCCGAACGTAAAGCCTTTGAATACCTTTAGGTCCAGTAAAATGGTGTCGTCCATCCGAGCGTTATTCGGCACGAAAACAAGCGTCGGGTCTAGCGCAGTAAAGCCGTCCTTTGTCGGGAAAAACGTATACGGTCGACCGGAATGATACTGCGCCACCAGATTGGCCGATAGTCCCAGCGGAAGTCGGATATCTGCTATTAGTTTCAGCGTGTGCCGTTGATCCCAGCTGAGGGGATACTCCTCCGGAAAAAGCGGAAACCCCCATTCGAAAAACCTTAACCCCTGCTCTGCAACATCCCCCATTCCTTCCACTTTCATCAACGTGTAGGAAAGGCTGCCCGTCACGAAGTCACCACGCTCGCGGGCAAGGACGACCTCGATGCCAGTCGTATTGACATCAGGGCTGTTCACGAATTCGGCGAACCCGTAATCACCCGCGATCCGCGCTTTCGAGGGAATGAGTGTCTTGGTGTCGATGAGATTCTTGCTCTGTTTTTGAAAATACGTGAAAGAAACGACCAGCTCATTTTCTAATAGATACTTCACGCCTAACTCCCACGCAAGCGTGCGCTCCGGTTCCAGGTCGGGATTGCCGAGGAGAGCCGGTACCGTTTTCGCGAGTGAGACGGGGTTCAACCCGCTGTACAGGTATTCGAACAGTGGATACTGAAAATAGACACCGTAGTTCACGTAGATATACCAGTTGTTCCCGACGGGTGCGGCAAGTCCAAGTCGCGGACTGAATTGGGACTTGAATTTCGCCGGGACAGACTGCCGGACTTGCTGCTCAAATTCATCGTTCGACTTTGGTATCAGCTCGAGCGCAGGTCTCAACGCCCGAGGATTGAGGAAATCAGACCGCAGGCCGATGTTGAGAATTGTTCCGTCACTCTCTGTCTCGATCTTATCCTGGACGTAGATGCTTCCGGTGGTGGGAAAGTATCGGTACAGGCTGCTGAAATTGAACGGCGGATCATCAGGCTTTGGCTTCCCGTAGAACGTCTTCTGGGGTTCGATCTTCAGGATGTCACCGAATATGTCGAAGAAGTTGATCTCACCACCCGCC
>JBHHZW010000361.1:0-2921 GCA_046758305.1 Bacteroidota bacterium
CGGCGCTGGGGGAATACCGGCCGTACATTATGGCCGGGACGGTGGTGTTGCTCGCTCTCGCCTTTTACTTTACGTACAAGAAGCGAGAGGTTATGTGTGAAGATGGGACATGCAAAATCCAGAGTGCAGGCAAATGGAATAAGATTGCCGTTTGGGTCGGAGCGGTTGTCGTCACGTTCTTCTTGATTTTCCCCTATCTGGATATCAGTTCGGGTGCAGCCGCGGATCGTGGAAGTGCAACAATTCGGACGGCCGTGTTGAATGTCGAGGGAATGACATGCACGTCATGCAACACCGCGGTCGAGATTGCTTTGAAAAAAAATCAGGGTGTTCTCGAGGTGAACGCGTCTTTTGAGGACAAAGAAGCGGTCGTGATGTACGACCCAACGAAAGTAAAAAAAGAGGATTTGGTGAATTCCATCAATGAACTCGGCTACGGGGCTGAACTGAAAAAAGACCTTCAACCATGAATAATCATCCAGGGGATATACGAATCCTTACCGAGAATCACATCGTACGGAGCAACCATGAAAATCCAATTTCTCTACTTCGAGGGCTGTCCGAATCACCACAGGGCGTTTGAGCTCCTCCAGACCGTGCTGGGAGAGCAGAATATCGAAGCGCAGATCGAGCGGATAGAAATAAAAAACGAGGAAGATGCAGTCAAGCATCAGTTCGTCGGTTCCCCCACCATTCGAATTAACGGAGTCGACATTGAAAAAATTAAGGACAATCCCATCTACGCCAAAACCTGCCGGGTCTATCCGATCGATGGGAAGTTGACTGGGGTGCCATCGCGGCAGAAGATTGAGGACGCATTCCGCACGGCGCATTTTGAAGACAAAGAGATGAGTGCTGCTCCTCAGCTTAAGCGAAAAGGAGGAAGAGGATGAGCGTCGAGACAAAAGAGAATCCGACAGATGTCTTTCCAGAGTTTCGCAAGCTGAGCCCTAAGGTGACCGGAGGACTGTTGCGCATGCGCGAAGAAGCGTACGCCGACGGAATCCTGACCGGAAAGCACAAGGTGTTGACGGCGCTGGCGATTTCCGTTGCCATTCGGTGCGAGCCGTGTATCAGGGCATACGCGAAAATGGCATACGGCCGTGGCGCAAGCAAGGAAGAACTCATGGAGTTCCTGAACGTCGCCATAACGATGCAAGGCTGTCCTGGAGAGGAGTGGGCGCTCAAAGCATACGCTGCGTATGAGGAAGTCGTCGGCGGTGAGGTCCGACCACAGGACGAAAACTGCTGCTCAACCTGAGGTGAGGCTCAACGTGAAGAAAAAACGCAGAGGCGATCGGTCTTCTGACAATGTACAAAAGAGAAGCACATCAGTTTCTTCAATGCAGTGCTGTATTAAGATTAGATTTCTCAAACGAAATGAAAGGAGGAAATTAACATGATCCGAATTCTTATCGCTCTGTTTCTGGTCTCCGTTTCTTCTGGGAATTCAACCGCACAAGAAGGCATGATGAAACCACCTCAATTCCAGGTTATGGTTCCATCAAAGTACAGTTTCGACGACACCGTTGAACTACTGAAAAGCGCTATTGAAGGTCAGAATTTTATGGTTATATCAGAACTGGATATTCAAAAGATGCTACGTATGGTGGGGGTCCAGCGCAAGGGAATGAAGAAGATTTTCTTCTTGCATCCCAGCTACATGAAACGCATCCTGGAAGCTAATAGACACGCGACTGCTGAGCCTCCCTTGAAAATTGACATAATGGAAATGCCTAATGGTAGGGCCATGGTCAGGTATATCAAGCCTTCACATATTTTTGGTCAGTACGAAGGTATGGAAGAAATCAGCAAAGAGCTGGAAACAGTATTGCTCAAGTTGATGGAAAGCGTCCAGCAGTAACTTAAGAGGCGATCGATGTGTGAAATGATACCCGACAAGAAGCGGGCGGCGTTGATCCTACTCGCTTTCTTCACTGGGGCGGCTGTTCCTATTCAACTGGTTACTCTGTCCTTTGGATACGCGCAGTATGTGAAGGAAGTACCTTTAGGTCCCAAGGTCATTATGACCGCGCACGAGTTTGCAAAGATGTACATCCCATGGGTTATGGTTCCCTCCATGGCTCTACTTCTTGCTGTGACCCTCTACTGCCGTAGGCGTTATCCGGATATCCTTCGTCGCATCGTCATGGGGTTAGCGATGGGCGCGATCTCCACGGTCGCTTTGGATTTCTTTCGTGAGATGGGCGTGATCAATAAGTGGTTACCCGGAGATACACCGGCAATGTTTGGCAAAATGGCTACAGGAAGTAGCAATCTTGATGTATACTACCCAGTTGGATTTCTTGTTCATTTCCTGAACGGCGCTGATTTTGGTCTTTTCTACGTCTTTGTGTGGGGGAAAAGGAAAACTTATCGGTCGGCTGTATGGTGGGCAACATTTTGGTTGCTGGTCGCTGAACTTGGGATGATGACACTTCCACCTATGGCTCCTATGGTTGGAATGTTTGGAGTGAGGTATGCCTGGCCGCAACTTTTCTTACTTACGCTCGCTGCCCACATTGCTTTTGGTGTTACCCTTGGACTCCTAGTTCAACATTTCCTCAAAAATGAGGACAGAGGTGGCTTTTTCTCCTTTCTTGCTGGCTCTAACGTAAGGGGTTCACATCGCGAATCGGCATCTACTGAGTAGGTCTTGATAGTCAATAAAGTTCTCTCCCCACTTTCCAGGAGGAATTCGAATAATGACAAAGAAATTTGACCTCATCGTTATAGGCACTGGCTCGGCCGGTTCAACAGTGGCCCACAAGTGTCGATCGGCAGGGTGGAATGTCGCCATCGTCGATTCGCGGCCATTCGGCGGTACCTGTGCTCTCCGAGGATGTGATCCGAAAAAAGTGCTCGTTGGTGCTGCGGAACTCATTGATTGGAACCGTCGCGTGGAGGGCACGGGCATAGTA
>JBHHZW010000362.1:0-2908 GCA_046758305.1 Bacteroidota bacterium
GCGCTCCTACGATCTCATTTCCTCTTTCAACCTCCAGGTAGTGCTTGCTCGCAACGTGACTGCTCAGGAGGCCATCGAGAGGCTTCGAAAAGGCGAGCTGAAAGTGCTCGACGCGCCGACGCTGAGACACAGTGTTGAAGAGCGCGAGCTTCTCCGTCGGGGACAAAGGGAGCAGTATGAGAGGGGTGGAAAGCGGGGTAAAGGTAGGGGGAGATTCACCGCCGGCACTCTGCGGGGTCGCCATCATCTGCAGCAGTACTCCGGGCGCGGGCACTGATGGTGGTGTGGGCTTTCGGGAATCAATTTTCGAGTACCGGGAGAGTCTCCTGTACAAGTAGTTCCTTGACAAAGTCGCGAGTAAGTGATAATGTTAACATAATCCCCTCAGACGAACCAGCTCTACGGGCGTGAGTCGAACGGAAGGCAACTCTCACCTCTGCAAGGATCTTGTTCGTTCTTTCTCTTTCTACTTCTGGGATTAACTTCACACCGAAGCAACGGGCTTTTTTCTGCAGTATTGAAGGGAACTCTCTTATGAAAAAACTCTTTATCGCACTCATTTCGACGACATCTGCCCTGTTTTTTGTCTCAACCGCATTTGCCCAAGCTTGTATCGACTGCCACCAGAAGGAAACACCGCAGATTGTGTCCGACTGGCAGCTCAGCAAGCACAGTGAGAATGGTATCGCGTGTGCGGACTGTCACGGGGACAAGCATACGTCCAAAGGAGACGTCGCCAACGTAGTGATTCCGACGCCGACCGTATGCGCAACCTGCCATGAGGAACAAGTGGCACAGTTCAGCAAGGGGAAGCACGCCTACGCCTGGACTGCGATGAAGGCGATGCCGACGATCCACTACCAGCCGATGGAACTCATCGAAGGGAAGAAGGGATGCGGTGGGTGTCACAAAATTGGTTTGAAGACAGAGGCGGAAATAAAGATCCTGCGGGCGGGCGGGAACGAGTTCGGAGTGGCTTCCTGCGACGCTTGCCATACCCGCCACACCTTTTCAGTTCTCGAAGCAAGGGAGCCACAGGCGTGCCAGACGTGTCATATGGGGTTCGATCATCCGCAGTGGGAAATGTACTCCGCGTCTAAACATGGGGTTCGGTATCTCCTGAAGCAAGCGGGGGTCTTGTCTCCAGAATCGGCTGCACCAACGTGCCAGACGTGCCACATGCAGGACGGAAACCACGAGGTGCGGACCGCCTGGGGATTCCTGGCGGTACGACTACCACTACCGGAAGACAAGCAGTGGGCAGGGGACCGCGCTACCGTTCTGCAGGGGTTGGGGGTGCTTGATCCGGAGGGAAACCCTACAGACAGGTTTGAAGCTGTCAAGGCGGCGGACCTTGCCCGACTGACGGAAGAGTCGTGGCAGGCAGAGCGCAGCAAGATGCTCGCGACTTGCAGCACTTGCCATTCGACGAACTTTGCACGAGCTGAGTTAGCGAAGGGCGATCAAATCATCCGGAAAGCTGATAGTCTCATGGCGGAAGCGATCCGGACGGTCGCTGATCTGTACCGAGATGGCGTTTTGCCAAAGCCCAAGAACTACGCGTACCCATTTCCAGATTTGCTCACGTTTCACGATGCACCAATGCCGGTTGAGCAAAAGCTCTTTGTGATGTTCCTGGAGCACCGCATGCGCACCTTCCAGGGGACGTTCCATGCAAATCCGGACTACGCGCTCTGGTACGGCTGGAGTGCCATGCAGACAGATCTTGTCGAGATTAAATCGTTGGCGGAGGAACTTCGTCACAGGGCGGAGATGCGTCGCTGATCGCGTCGTGCCCATGCACCTCTGAGCGCGAGGGTCGTTCCCGTTCTCACCTTTCGAGTGGGGCTCGGGAGAATTGAAGTCAGTGGGTGCGGCCGTCAAGCGGCTTGAAGACACGTCAGTGTTTTCAGTTTCTGCACTGTACATATCGTAGGAGAGGAAGTGATGTTTGCACAGTCCATTCGACTGGGGAGAATTCTGGGCATTCCGATCGGAATGAACTACACGTGGTTCATCGTCTTTGTGCTCATTGCGCTCTCGCTGACCACTCAGTTTGCAGACTTGCACCCTTCCTGGTCCTATGCGGAACATTTGATCCTTGGAATCGTGACGAGCATTCTCTTCTTCGGTTCGATTGTGCTGCATGAGCTCGGCCACAGCATGCTGGCGCTCCGGTACGGGATTCCTGTGCAGGCGATTACCCTCTTCGTCTTCGGGGGGGTTGCGCAGATCACCAGGGAACCGGAGAAACCTTCGCAGGAATTTTTCATCGCCGTTGCCGGCCCGGTTGTCAGCGCACTTCTCGGAGCAGTATTCTACGCACTCAAAGTTGGCACTGAGGGGTTCTATGAGGGTCTTCCGTCGCTGGCAGAATGGCTTGCGCGGATCAATATTGCGGTCGCGCTTTTCAACCTGATCCCGGGGTTTCCACTCGACGGAGGGCGAATCCTCCGCTCGATCGCTTGGAGGATGAGCGGAAGTTTTGAGCGGGCAACGGTCGTCGCCGCTGGTTCAGGTCAGTTCTTCGCGTACGTGTTCATATTCTTCGGTGTCTGGCATGCTCTGACGGGAAACTTTTTTAACGGACTTTGGATTGGCTTCATCGGATGGTTCCTTCTGAACGCCGCTCAGATGTCGACCGTGCAGACGAGGTTGAGACACGCCTTGGCAGGAGTGCTGGCGCGAGATGTCATGGCACAGGAATGTCTGCGGCTTCCTGGAAATCTCTCCGTGAAAGAGCTCGTGGAACATCATTTGCTTCGCACAGGTGCTCGATGCTCTATGATCGTGGACGGAGACCGGTTCCGCGGTCTGGTGACACTCCACGAGATCAAAACAATCCCAATAGACGAATGGGCACAGACGTCACTCCAGGCGGTGATGATACCTCGAGAATCCCTCCTGT
>JBHHZW010000363.1:0-2904 GCA_046758305.1 Bacteroidota bacterium
ACTCCATAATCCTATCCAGATCGATCATCTGGATACATTCCAAATTGTAGGGACACTCCTCTTTCCAGCATGGTGAGCAGGCAAGCCCTTCCGGAATGAGCTTTACACCGCGGCCATAGAGATCGATTTCCGTCCAGGAACTCACACCAAACCACACGATCACGTACTTCTTGAGTGCGATGGCGAGATGCATTCCATAGGAATCACCGGTGATGACGACGTCACACAGGTTTTCATGGCATATCCCGCGGCGGATTCCTTCCGTCGTCGGCGTGCTGATGACCCGGTTCCCTACCCGACGCGCGATCTCGGCGTTCCGGGCCGTATCCTCCTTACCGCCCAGGAGCAGGAGGCTGAGGTCTTCGTGCTGAGAGAGGCGATCGATCAGCGCCACGTGCTGTTCGATGGTCATTTTCTTGTTCGGATAGTGTACCGAGCAGCCGGTGTTGAAGCCAACGACCCAATGCTCGTTTGGAATCCCTGCTTGCCGTTTGTAGGCCTCACAGAAGGCCTTCTCCTCTTTGCTCAGCTCCAGGACGTACGCATCTCGCCGGTACTCCAGCGCGAAGGTTTCATGGAGGATTTGCACACCGGACTTCTCGTTGACTCTGAACTTCCGATAGTCGTCCAGACCTAACAGATAATTTTCATGGGCTTCCTTGTTGAACGGCACGATCGCGCCGTTTTCATTCAGGCCAAAGCCAAGCTTTTTCTTCGCGCTCACCGTCATGGCGAAGGCACACGAGCGCCTGGATTTATCGGCGTTCATGAGAACATCGAACTTCAGGCTCTGGAGTATCAGCCAACTCTCTGGATCCCACACGTACACGGCGTCGAGGTAGGGATTGTTTTCCAGGAGAACGTGCGTGCTGCGTAAGGTGATCCAGCTGAGGTGACTCTGCGGATATTTTCGCTTGATGGCCGGCAATAATGCTGTCGTCTGAAGGACATTCCCCGTGGCGTCAAGATTCACAAGCAAAATCTTCGTGCCGATGGGGACGTTATCCACGCACTCATCGTAGCAGGTGGTGTACGGGAAGCAGGGCTTGTATCCGGTAAACCGTTTGCAATCGGGGATGGTGAAGGGGGCCTTTCGGCCGGCAGCTTTTTTCCTACGAGTGCCAGGTTTCGCCCTTCGCTTCCGTGGTGATTTTGCCATTCTAAACTCGAAGGTCCGTGAGGTTTGTCTGGCGAATTTTGGTGAGGAGACGTTCCACTCCCGTCATGACTTCGTCAACGCTCAGCTCAGTCATGCAGATATTGCCGATGGGGCATTTCGTGAGGTTGCATTCGAGGCAATCGAGTCTTTCGCTGCGCACGATGACATGGTGAGCTCCGCACGGGCCCTGAAGCTTCGGGCTTGTGGGACCGAAGATGGCCACAACCGGTGTCCCAACTGCTGCGGCGATATGCATCGGCGCGGAATCGTTCGTCACCAAGAACGCGCATTTCTTGAGCAGCGCACCCAGTTCTTTCAGGCTCGTCGCGGGAGGAATGACAGTCTCATGCTTCATCGAGGACTTCAGCTTTTCGACGTCCTGATACTCCCCCGGTCCCCAGATGAGAATCACCTTCGCATTGAACTTCTCGATGATCTGGTCACCGAGCGCAGCGTACTGTTCAAGCCGCCATCGCTTGGTGTACCAGCCGCCAGCGGCGTTCAGTGCGACGAGCATCTGGCCGTTCAGTGGGTTCTTCACGAGAAATCGCTCAGCAAAACTTTCTGAGTCCAGATCCAACGGGAAATAAATGCTCCGGTCCGAGATTTCGATTCCCAGGGCTCGGAGGGCATCGAGGTTGAATTCGGTGTTGTGGACGGTATTCCCGCGGGGTTCGACGAGAATGTTGTAGGCAAACCTCCGCATCCGAAATGCGTACCCGACCCGATGCATCGCCCCCGAGGCGAGGGTCATCAATGCGCTCCGGGGGTTGCCGAAGAGGTCTATCACGAGATCATAGTTTCTCCTCCGAATCTCGAGCAAGATTGTGATGCCATTCAACGGTGAACGCTCGAACACGATGATCTCATCGATGAACCGGTTTCCTGCAAGGATGTCACGACTGGGCCGCTCGGTGAGGAAATCGATTCTCGCGTGCGGGAACGCGGTCCGGAGATTTTTCGTCACAATCGTGGAGAGGAGAACGTCGCCGATGGCTCGCAGCTTGACGACGAGGACGGTCTGAATTTGAGTGGGATCTAAATGCACGGAATTGGCTCTCAGCGTAGAAAATTTCACCTAAAATATAGTAAAGAGAGCGTACTATTGCAATCGTCCTAACATAGCCGGGAGGCACTCCCGACTGTCGACCGCTGAAAGGTCCCGACCTGCTGAGGCTCTAACGTTCGGGACACCGCGACTTGCCCCGACTTTGTCGGGGCGAGGTCGGAGTCCCTGACAGCAAACTTAGACTGCACTGCTGGGATGAATAACAAGCGATGTAGCATCTGCCTTCCAGCAGAGCGATTCCTCCCTTTGCTGCCCAATTTCCCCAATTTTCGGCTACCTGCTAACACTTCTGCTCCTATATTAAGAGTCAAGAGGTCGATAGGCATTTCCTCCTCATCTTGGGTTCCGTCACACCTTTGGGATCAAGCTCCTATTCGTGTAGTCTCTTTGAGAGACATCGACATTAACTTTTTGCGATGTACAAAGGGGCCAGCCATATTCTAACAGCGTGATTCCTCTGTGAGAGAGGATCTACAAGCAGAACAACATGGTCTGGCATTATAAGATCGATCTTTCGGTGTGTGGAACTTCATACTTTACGCTGGTCGAAGGACCAGTCGTTTTGGACGATCCTGGATCCTCGGTTCTCCCAGGGATTCATACGGGACTTTATCCAGTAACACCCGGCGTACGCTCAGAGCAAGCCTCCGAGCAATGGCGGTGATGGCGTTCTTTC
>JBHHZW010000364.1:0-2902 GCA_046758305.1 Bacteroidota bacterium
ACCCAGGACCTCTCCTTTAGCAATCAGTGGTACTCCCAGATAAGAGACCAACCCATGCTTGCGGAAAAAGTTGGGGTCCAGTATTCGCGGGTCTGTTTGAACATTACTCACGAACAGAGGGGCCTTCTCCTCCAGCGCTGCCTTTAGGAGAGGAGGCGTATCTGAAAACTCCCTGCGTATCCATTCCTCCTTGTCCAGGTTCCCACAGGCTATGCGCTCTAGTTGTCTGCTTTCGCTGTTGAATAGCCAAACCTCTGTGGCAAAGTAGGGCAGGAGGGAACCAATTTTGTCTATCAGGACGTCCAGGACAGCGTGTAGGTCCAGACTGGAGGTAATGGCCAGCTCAATCTCGTGCAGGGCAGCCAGGCGCTGACGGTGGCGTTCGATTTGGTCCTGGGCTTGCTTGCGCGCGGTAATGTCCCTCATAAAGCAGTGATGGCCAATAAAATTATCGTCCTTGTCAACGATCTTGACCATCAATACGTGCTTGTAAAAAACTGAATTGTCCTTGCGGACCGCTCTTGCTTCGAATTCTGCCTTTCCGTCCCTTAACATGTGTTCATATGCCGAAATCGCCTCCCCCTGATCATCGGGATGTATCGTCGGCTTCCAGTCTGATCCAATCAACTCGCTGGGCTCAGACCCCACCATGCGCGCATACACTTCGTTGACTTTGACATAGCGACCCTGGATATCGAGCTGGGAGATACCGGGCAGGATGTTTGCTAGTGCTACGTTCATCTCCTTCAGCGTCTCTTCCGCCTGCCTGCGCTTGGTGATGTCACGGGCAAAGGCGCAATTGTACTCCTTGCCTTCGAACTCCATATAATTGACTGTGATCTCTACGGGGAATATCCTCCCATGCTTGGTACGATGGTGGGATTCGAACGTGAAGCACCGACGTTTCTTCACTTCCTCCCAGGTCCTGGGCCAGGACTCTGCCGGAAACCAGGGGTCGATGTCGTGAACGGTCATAGAAAGGAGCTCCTCGCGGGAATATCCCAGCGACCGGCAGGCCGCATCGTTCACGTAAAAGAACCGCGCCTGAGAGTCCATCCAGTAAGCAGGTTCTCCAGCCCGATCGATAGCGAACTGCGTAAATTTCAGCGCCTCTTCCGCCCGCTTGTGCTTGCGACGGAGCTGTTTCTGTTCCAAAGCTTTCACCACCGTCTGCCCCAGACGCCCCAGCCGGTCTTTGAGCAGGTAATCGGCCGCGCCTAGCTTCATTAACTCCACCGCTGGTTCATCACCCAGAACGCCAGTGACCACGATGAACGGAATGTTCAGTCCACGCCCCTGCAAAAGTTGCAGCGCTCGCGGTGCGTCAAATTGTGGCAGATGGTAATCGGCAAGAATAATGTCGAGAGATCGGTCTAGGTGGGCAAGGTAATCCTGTTCAGTCTCCACCTGCACCCACTCCGGGTTAAGCCCGACTTTATGCAGTTCATGCACCATCAACTCGGCATCGGACGGTCGGTTGTCGAGAATCAAAACACGGAGCGGAGCGGACATGATAACCTCCCCGGACAGCACGGCTACTTTGCTGGGGTCTGGTTAAGCAGAAGCCAATAAAACCCGAGCTGTTAGACTGCCTCGGTGAACTTTTCGAAATTCACCTGCTTGACGATATAAATGATGATGCCCAATCGGTAACTCTCCACAACGTCGCGCTCCTCGCGTGACGAGGTGAGCGCCACCACCGGGGGCACCCAGGTGCGTGGGTCGGCCTTCATGCGTTGCAGCACTTCCAGCCCATCCAGTTGGGGCAGTTTCAGTCAGGTCAAGCAGAACGACTCTGGGTCTATCCTGGATGCGGCGCTCGGAATACGCGCCGGTGCATAAGATGAACTCTAACGCCTCGGCAGATTGGCTGGCCGCAGCCGTGACGGCATAAAGGACGGAAAGCTCGTGTGTACTACGTTCCACTTGCTGGGAATTCTGAACGGGTGCTGCTCTTTTGTGAAGACGCCCAAGACCTTTAGCGACGGCAAGGTATGGTATCTGGCGTTGAATTTGTCCTTCAGCCCGCTTGCGCCCAGTGATGAGCCGCTTTCTCTTGTTGTTGGGTGGTAGATTGAGAATATCCCTTTTACTGAAGCACCAGCTGCGCCCGATTTTATTACCAGGAATTGCTCCTTTCTCGGCCAGCCTATAGACGGTTCTAATATTAATCTGGAAAGTGCTGCTAGCTAGAATGGCGTTATTATTTCTTCCACACGTTATGGATCTCGCTTTTGTACCCAAATGTACAAGCTATTAGGCATATATCATGCCAAAACTCCGATTATACTTCGGGCAGTCCAAACTGATTGATTTCTCAACGGATTTCTCATTGCCGACTACCAAATTGCTGCCTTTTGAGGACTGTTACAAGACAAAAATCGTCAGGTACGACGAGTTTTGTTACTCAGAAAGGCTGGCTTTTGAATGAGATCTTCCCTTATCTCATAGCGCGCTTCGGGCCTTGCACATGCCAGCCCTATTTTCGGATTCGCTTCATCGGCTTTCCCAGAGCCACCAGGAACATAACGCTCCTGTCAGCAGCGCGGGGTGAGAAAAACGTCGTCACGTCGTCATCAAAAAAAGTAAGTCCAGAGGCCCCGAGACCTTGGGCATAAGCTGAAAGATAGAGTTTCCCTCCGGTAATGCTAGCTTCAAGCTGGGCCGCCCGATAGCCGCGATTGCCAAACCGCTCTAAAACCATCCTGAGATCCGTTAGAATGAAAACGTTTACGCTGGCATCAGCCGGGATATGCTGGCCCAGGCCCAGGTATCCCGCCTCGCGTCGCAAATTGCCTTCCTTCAGCATCTCGAGGCTAAGGGTGTCCCGGTGGAACAGATAGGCGCCGGAGGGCAAATCATCCACTGCGTTGACTATGAGATAGAGTTCATTGAGCGTTTC
>JBHHZW010000365.1:0-2901 GCA_046758305.1 Bacteroidota bacterium
CGACAAAATCCGCGCCGACAGTGCCGAATTTCTGTTGGAGGTACGGCTGTTCGAAGATCCAGACAGGGTGATGGTCAGCGACGTGGTATTGTGTTCCACCATTCGGCAATCGACCGACCGGGAGAGTATATTCTACAAGAACACCCTGGAAGTCAAGCCGAACCCCTGGGGGCTCTACGGTGTCACCATGCCAATCATTTTCTACTACGCAGAGGTGTACAACCTTCTTCGAGGCATCCAATCGGAGAATTACACTGTTCGGACGGCCGTTTACGACGCATTCGGCAACGAAGTTCTCTCTCGTGATCGGAGAAAGCCTCGAGTGAACGAGTCAAGCGTCGAAGTCGGAACAGTCAACGTTGGTTCTCTCAAGCAAGGTAGGTATACACTGGTATTTTCAGTCATTGATTCAGCCGCTGAGACCACGACGTCATCGATGAAGCGGTTTTTTGTTTACAATCCTGGTTCGGTCGAAGAGGAGACTCCTGCCACTGCAGGGGGCGATGTGCTCGCGAGCGAATACGCAATGATGAACGAATCACAGATCGATTTAGAATTCTCACAGTCTCGATACATCCAATCGGACGTTGAACGAGATCAGTACAAGGCGCTCCAGGGAGTCGAAGCAAAGAGGAAATTCGTCTATGAATTCTGGTTGAGGAGGGATCTGGATCCAACAACGCTCGTGAACGAGGCGAAGCGGGAATATTTTGCGCGTCTTTCGTACGCGAACGAGAACTTCCGCTCCTCCTTCCGGGAGGGTTGGAAGACAGACCGTGGTCGCGTGTACATCGTCTACGGCCCGCCGGATGAGTACGATCGGCATCCGAGCGAAGTCGATACGAGACCGTACGAATTATGGTACTACTACAACATCCAGGGTGGTGTGGAGTTCGTTTTTGCCGACAGGATGGGTTTCCGTGATTATGAATTGCTCCACTCGACGCACCGGGACGAGCTTCGTGACGATTATTGGAGGCGGCGAGTGCGCACGAATTGAGTCAGCCTTATCGCCTAAACAGGGAAAGCCATCCCGTCCCGACTTTGTCGGGACGGGATGGCTTTTTGTTTCATTGACTCTCGGTTCATTTTTCCCTAATTTTTGCAGAATCTTCTCCTCCTAAAAATGCGTTACGTGGAGTATTTTCTGTTTGTTCTGCTTGGAACCATCGTCAGACTTTTCCCGCTCCGTTTGGCGCAGCGGTTCGGCGAAACGCTCGGTACCCTGATGTACCACTTGATCAGCGTTCGGCGAGTGGTGGCGCTGGAGAACCTCCGGAGGGCCTTTCCGGAGAAATCGGAGCGCGGGGTCCAGGCGATTGCGAAGGGGGCATTTCGAAATTTTGCCATCGCGATGGTTGAGCTGCTCTGGTTCCCGCGATTGACACGAGAACGAATCGAAAAACTCGTTCGCTTTAAGAATCTGGACCTCATGATGGACGCCCACAAGCAGGGGAAGGGTGTCATCATGATGTCCGGTCACTTTGGAAATTGGGAGCTCATCGCGCTCTCGGCGGCCCTACAATCGAATCTTCCACTTACGATCATCGTCAAGACTCAGCACAATCGACTGATCGATGGACTGCTGAATCGCTACCGATGTCTTCATGGAAATCGAACCGTTCCCATGGGAATGTCCGTCCGTGAAATTTTCAGCGCGATCCAAGAAAAGAGGGTAGTGGCGATGGTTGCAGATCAGAGCGGACCGAGGGAGGGCCTCTTTGTCGATTTCTTTGGCCGTCCGACTGCGACCCATCAAGGGCCTGCGTTGCTTAGCCTGAAAACGGGCGCACCAGTCCAAATGGGATTTCTCGTCCGACAGATGGATGGAACGTACGAAGGTGTCTTTGAGGAGGTTTCTAAGGAGGAGCTGAGTGAAGTAACGGAAGCAAACATTGCGGAGCTCACGCGTCGGCATACAAAGCTTCTGGAAAAATATGTTCGGCTGTATCCTGATCATTGGCTGTGGATGCATCGCCGCTGGAAGCATTCCGAACAGTCTGGACAGGCATGAGCCGTTCCGATTCCATGAAATTAGTGAAAAATATACTGGTAATTCAGACTGCTTTTCTCGGCGATGTTATACTCACACTTCCGCTGATACAGGTTCTCAAGAAATTCTTTGCAAACTCTGAAGTTCATATGCTGACGGTTCCCACCGCAGTGGTGCTGCTCCGGAACCATCCGTGCATCGACAGGACGATCGTCTTTGACAAACGGGGCAAGGACGCCAGCATGGGCGGACTGCTTCGTCTGGCGCAGGTCATTCGCTCCGCTCAGTACGATATTGCATTTGTTCCGCATCGATCTCTGCGGAGCGCATTGCTCGCGTGGTTGGCCAGAGTGCCGATTCGGATCGGCTTCAAGAACAGTGTCGCTAGATACCTCTACAGCTATGTGGTTCCGTATGACGGAGAACTCCACGAGATCGAGCGCAATCTAAGCCTTCTCAGCGCTCTCGGAGTTGACTGGGAGAGCAAAGAATTGCCGAATTTGTACCCTTCCGAAGACGACCGACGACAGGTAGACAGGGTTCTGTTCGAGTTGGAAATAGTTAACCCCTCAAATCTCATCGTCGTCGCACCAGGTACGGTCTGGAACACAAAACGGTGGATGCCTGAACGCTTTGCTGATCTGTCCAAGGTGCTGGCGCAGGAGCAGTTTGAGGTACTTCTCATCGGAGGAGAGCAAGATGTTGGACTTTGTCGCTCGATCGCTCAGATGAGCAACTCGACCCACGTCTACAGCACGGCGGGACGACTGACACTCCTTCAGTCTGCAGAGCTCATCCGCCGATGCAGAGTAGCGGTTTCGAATGACAGCGCGTCCATGCACCTCGCCGTGGCAGTGCGAACGCCAGTCGTGGCGATTTTCGGTGCCACCGTTCCCGAATTCGGTTTT
>JBHHZW010000366.1:0-2891 GCA_046758305.1 Bacteroidota bacterium
CCTGCTTGTCCGCCAATCTTTCCGCGAAGCGGTCACTTCGTGATTGGCGGAATCGGTGTTTGCTTCGAACGCGGGTCGGTCCGAAGGACCCCTTCGGGGGGGACCCGCTACTACCCCAGAATCAGTCATCCAGTCGGTTGATGAGCAACCCGGACAACAGCTTCGGATAAAAATGCGTCGATTTCTGGGGCAGGACATGTCCTGCCAACGCAACAGCACGTACCTGCTCGATGCGAGTCGGGTTCATCAAAAATCCGATTTGAGCTTTCCCGGTACGCACTGCACCCAATACCTCATCGGCGTCGTGCGCGTAGGACAGATTGGTTTGCTCGAGCTGCGACTCTGGACTGATGTGCAGAATCTTCTCCAGCACGGCCCCATGAAGGAGCGTGACGTCGAGTCCCGCACGGTGTTGGGCCGTCGATTGACCGACAATGTCACTCGCAAGCTTATCCCCCCTGAGTCGAAGCAGATAAAAATTGGGATCTCCCCCCGCGATCATTCCGAATGCATGTTGGCGCGCTTCTACCAGCGACCGCTGCAATGTTTGAAAGTCGTCGAACACCTCACAGTCGAAGTCGACCCCCAACTGCTGCAGAAAGCTTTCTCGGTCGAAATGTTTGAGCCCGTACACCAGTCGATGAGTCGGTAGAACCAAAAGACCCGAGTCGTCCATGTTCGCCAGATACATCATGGTATAGTTGTACGGCTCTGCTCCCGTATGCCGGGGGTTCCGTTCCTCATGCCTGTCCCGGTATACGAGAGCGGTTTCGTATCGGTGGTGACCGTCAGCAATAAACGCCTGTTTGTTCTGAAAACACGCGGCAACAGCCTTCAGCGCTGCGGATTCGGTTACATTCCACACCGAGTGTTCTACCCCCTCGAACGACACCTGCGTCAGCGGATCAGTGCGCAGAAAAGGCTCAACGATAGCATCGACGGTTCTTTCTGGGTCTGAATAGAAGCTGAAGATCTGGCTGAAATTGGCTTTCGTGAGATGCAGTAACTTCAGTCGATCTTCTTTCGGCTTCGAGAGCGTTTTCTCATGCGGGAGCACAATTCGTTTTTCGAATTCCTCGAGTCTGCAGCGAAGAATAACTCCCTTACGCTCAAATGTATTTCCGTCCATCACAAACGTTTGAGTCAGATAGTAAATTCCAAGTTTCACATCCCGAAGAAATACTCCTTCCTTGAGCCAATTGTGATAACTGTTCGCCGCTGACGTGTAGCGGTCTTCCTCTCTGCCGAGAATCAGCCGGACGATGTTGTACGGATGCCGCTGATAAAGTTCGTTTTGCTGTTCGGGTGTAATGACGTCATAGGGCGGTGCCACGACGGCGTTCAAGTCGACTTTCGCCGGATTATATCGAACCGCTCGAAAAGGCTTAATGATCGGCATCAGAGAGTTGATAGTTGATGGTGAAGAGTTGAGGGTAAAAAGAATCGTTGGTGCCGGATAAACCACCCGCTAGCTATGCATTGTCACCCTGAGCCCCGTGAAGGAACACGGGGTGAACTCCGCGAAGGGTCTCCTCTCATATTAGGCAGATGCTTCACTCCGTTCAGCATGACAGGTTGGGTCAATAGCCTAGTCGTTTCAGCCACTTTTCGTCATTTCTCCAATTCGGAAGGACCTTGACGTGGAGTTCGAGAAAAACTGGACGACCGAGAAACTCTTCGATTTCTTGCCGCGACCGTTTGCCGATCTCTTTCAACATCCTTCCCCCCTTTCCGATGAGGATGCCCTTCTGCGAGTCCCTCTCCACATAGATTTCCGCACTTATGAAATCTTTCACTTTAGACTTCACTCCTCTACCGATTTTCGGCCGTCCATCGTCTTTGTGGAGGTGGGCAAACTCCTGCCCTCTTTCCTTGAATTCGACAATATCCACCGTCATTGCGTACGGAACTTCCTGGCGCAATTTCTGGAATATTTTTTCCCGGATAATTTCACTCACGAAAAAGCGTTCGGGGTGTTCGCTGAGGGTATCGGGCTCATAGTACGGCGGGTGCTCGGGCAGATACTTGACCACCGTCTGCTTCAAGTCCTCAAGGTTGTCGCCGGTCAGAGCAGACACTGGTACGATATCGTGGAATACGGAACTCCTACTGTAATAATCAATGATCGGAAGCAGCCCGCCCTTTTTCATCCGGTCAATCTTATTGAGTGCAAGAATAGCGGTTATGTTGGCGCTCTCCATTCTGTCCAGCAGCGCAGCATGGGCCGGCCCCGCTTCGATGCCTGGGTTCGTCGCGTCGATCATGAAGGGCAGGATGTCCGCGTCGTCGATTGCGGAATCCACGAGCTTCATCATGCGCTCCTGCAACAGGTACTTCGGCTTGATGAGACCGGGTGTATCCAGAAATATGATCTGATACGTGTCCTCGGTGAGAATTCCCAGAATCTTGTGCCGAGTCGTCTGTGGTTTCGGAGTTACGATGGATATCTTTTGATGAAGCAGTGAGTTCAGGAGTGTGGATTTCCCGACGTTCGGCTCTCCGAGAATCACTACATACCCCGATTTGAATCTTTCTTTAGACAAGGTCGTCGTTGGATATCCCTATCAACGCTCTCCACCTCGTCAGCGTCCACGAGGGCGTTGCTTGAATGACTCCAGCCACTGATGAAACCGATCGTCTGAGTCCCGCTCGGGATTTTCCTCATCCCATCGCCAGAATTGAGGATTGGTTATGATGTACTCACGGATTCTGTTCAAGGATTTCTCATCTCGAATGACGTGCTCGTAGTAATTCCGTTGCCATACAGGTGATCCTAAAGTAGCTCGCATCTGATTGATCCTTTTGGTAACGACAGACTTAAACCCTGCAACAAGGGCCCCGATGGTTTTAGGTGCTGGTCCCGTCGGTAGGGGCGACCGGCCGGTCGCCCC
>JBHHZW010000367.1:0-2891 GCA_046758305.1 Bacteroidota bacterium
ACCGTCTCGATGGTCCTTTCGCCAGGTTGATTCTCCACGACATCGTCGATGATTCCACGTTTGAGCGCTGGGTATGCATATACGCTTCTTCCAGTTGTGATCAAGTCGAGGGCGCCGGGAACGCCAATCAGCCGGGGAAGGCGTTGAGTGCCTCCAAAACCGGGGATGATACCGAGCCTGACTTCCGGTAGGCCTAAGACGGCCTTCTCGGTTGCGACACGCCAATGACACGCAAGCGCCAGTTCAAGTCCGCCTCCCAGGCATACCCCATCAATCGCAGTGACCCAGGGCTTCTTAGACTCATCGATCCGTGCGAAAAGGTCGTGTACACTCATGACAAACTTCTTGCAGGCATCGTGATCGGTGAGCTTGTATATTTCGTAGACATCGGCACCCGCAATGAATGAGCTTTTCAAGCTTACGAGGACAGCGCCTTTCACATGCTGATTTGCGATTAGATTATTTACAATGGCGCTAAATTCTTGCAATACTTCGAAACTCAATAGATTGACCGGCTTTCCTTGATAATCGAAGCCGACAATCAGGATCTCGTTATCAAGGAGTCGCGTCTTGAAATGACGGTACGTTTCTGCCATGTCTAGTCCCTCTCGACAATCATCGCGACGCCTTGTCCCCCGCCGATACACGCACTTACCAGCGCCCTTTGCTCACCGCGTCTGGTAATCTCTCGAAGCGCGGTGATGATGAGCCGCATGCCGGACACCCCGACGGGATGGCCCAACGCGATGGCCCCGCCGCGGGGGTTGAGAGTCTTGTCGTCCACCTCACCCAGTGCCTTATCAAATCCGTATGAGCCAAACCATTTTTTCATCAGTCCGTCCGAGGCCATTGTTCGAAGACAGGCCAATACAATAGCGGCGAAGGCTTCGTTTATTTCAATGACGGAAAAGTCATCCAACGAAGCCTTACTTTTGTTGAGCACCTTGGCGATCGCTCCTGCCGGGCTCAATCCCATCCGCGCCGGATCAAAACCAATATCTTCGTACTCAGACACATACCCCAGGATCGGGAGTCCGAGACTTTTGGCTTTCTCCTCGACCATCAGGAGAATACACGCAGCCCCGTCGGTAACCTGAGAAGAATTCCCTACGGTTACCGTGCCGTGCTTTTTGTCAAAAAAGGGAGGGAGTTTTCGCAATGCTTTCATTGTCTGATTGACGCGAATTCCGTTATCGGCATCGACAAACGTGTATCCGTTTTGCGTTGGAACGTAAATCGGAGCGATTTCTTCTCTGAAAATCTTCTCCTGTGCCTGTGACGTTCTTTCGTGAGATCGCAAGGCAAAAGTATCCTGCTCGACACGGGTAATGCCGAAGCTAGGGTCCTTTGCGAGATTTTCAGCAGTCATACCCATGATGAGATCGCAGGTCGGGTCTGTGAGACCCAGTTTCAATCCGACGAGCGGTTGATATTCCTTTTGCCAGAAACGGAGCATTTGTGAGTAGACCTTGAGCATTGCTGTAGATTTCGCGATCGGGAACCTTGACCCAGCCAGATCCTTAAAGGCCTGAGTGACCTGGGGTTGGTAGAAAAAAGGGATCCGGCTCATGGATTCTGTGCCGACGACGAGAATGGTATCGGCGGATCCTGATTCAATCCAAAGACGACCGTAATGAACCGCCGTGACTCCCGAGCCACAGTTCTTCCCTATCGTCTCTGCTGGAATGGAGACCGGCAAGCCACCCTTGACGGCCATCACTCGGGCTATGTTTGGGGCATGGGGGGGAGTGGCGACATTACTGCCAAGAACCCGATCCACGACAGTCTTAGGCAGGTTCCTGTCGTCGAATCTTCTTAAGATTTCTCGGACCGCCAAGGCGCCTAGAGTATCCGCCTCGAGATCTTTAAAATGCGTCCCTTCCTTACAAAAGGCAGTCCGAAAGCCGTCTACGATCGCAACTCTTCTCATTTCTCCCTCTTTGAAGAACTCTTTTTGTCAAAAGCGAATCTGGAAGCACAACGATATGGCGTGGCCTCAAAATCCAATTCCCCTACGCACCGAAGTGCAAGAACGAGGCCAAGTAACGGAGCCCCATGCCCCCCTCTAACTCTTTAGAAATGCGAGGAAAAATGGCCTCTCGCACGCCCCGATTTGACGACCACTATGGGTCCATTTCTTGCATCGTGCTATCAGGACCGGGAGTCTAAGATCAGGCAGGAAACCGAGACAATGTCCAAGAAATTGAAGCTTGACCAATCCATCGAGGTCGCAGAAGCAACCCGCGAAGCCAAGAAACACGGAGGCTTTATCGCCGGGCTTTTTGAGGCCGAGACACGATCCAGTTACTTTCCCTCGAGTTATCCTGAGCCAAGCAAGGAAGCCAACGATTTTTTCCATGCCTTGAAACAGCTGCTCGCGGAGAAAGTGAATCCCGAGGTGATCGACAACGAAGGAGACATACCGGAAGAAGTCATTTCCGAGCTCAGAAAGATCAAAGCCTTCGGAATTAAGATACCCCAGAAACACGGCGGTCACGGATTATCACAATCAGATTATCACCGGATAGCCGTTCTCATAGGAGGTCACGACAGTTCCATAACCGCACTCATCTCTGCCCACAATTCCATCGGTGTCCCTGAACCGCTCAAACAATTTGGAAATCCAGAGCAAAAAGAACGGTTCTTGCCCCGTCTCGCCAGTGGGGAAATTTCCGGCTTTGCCCTGACCGAAGAGGGGGCTGGTTGCGATATCTCGCAGATAAAGACATATGCCCTCAGGGTAAAACAAAATGGCAAGGCCGTAGGCTATCGCCTTAATGGGAGGAAGCTCTACACGACAAACGCTCCGAAGAATAATGAAGAATTTTTGGCTTCTCTCTTGGTCGTGATTGCAAGACTCGTCGATAGCCCAGAGGAAATCCATGACCCTG
>JBHHZW010000368.1:0-2887 GCA_046758305.1 Bacteroidota bacterium
AACAACGCACGAGACTTGACTGCTTACATAAAAGGCGGGGAATTTGGCCGATCATACTGGTTCAATCATAGATTTAGTATACTGGAGAAAAATCGACCGATACTTCCAGCGATGGGAAAACACATTAATTTCTTACTTAAAGCTGGCAACAGCACCCTCAATGGTCTCATACATCTTGAAAACTTTCACGAGGTCTGTGATTCTGAACAGACTTTCAACATTATCGGGACCCCTGGCAAGACGAAGGTCGCCGCCTGCATTCCTCAGCGTCGTCAGGCCTGCAATTAACGATCCTAGCCCTGCACTGTTGATCCATTTCAAATCTCCCATGTCAATGACCACCTTGCGCATATCGTCATCCACGAGGCTGTGAATCTTCTTCCGCACGTTTGTCGCATCCGGCTCCCCCAAGAGGCTCCCGCTGAATTTCAAGACGGCAACGTCGCCGATAATCTTTTCCTTGATTTGCATAAACCCACCCTAAATGGCGATTCTCCCATGGGGTGTGTGTTTTGGATTGTCTGTCTAAAAGGATTAGAACAAGTAAATACTTGCGTTACACGAGGTTCTTTCATCTGTCAGGCGCGCCTGCAGTAGATAGAAATGGATCCCGCCTGCGCCGAGTTTCTTCCCGAGGGTCCGTAGGACTCCTTCGGAGGACCACTTCGTGGCGAGGATTTTGTCCTGCTTTGCGGGATCCGCCTTAAGCCAGAAGCTGATAAGCCTTTGGCTTAATGCGCCTCTCGCGTACTGGCGGATAGTGGGATATTGTATTACCGATCATGCTTAACCCTTTCTTTGAATGAGCGTTCTCCGCTCAGTTTTCAGTACCACATGGCATGACGAAAATCTTTCGGATGGTACTCGTTATCAATCGATTCCCAAACTCCAGACGCAGGCCGCAGGCCGCAACGATGTCCACTTTGATGACAGTGCCGCCCCAGCTGCACCCAACGATAGTTGTCTTCATAGGTGACAAGCCTTTGCGATCAAACCAGCCACCTGAAACAACGTAGCCGCACTCGCTCACACGGATGGAGTAAACAGAATTTCTGGTCTTGACGAGCACAAGATCTCCGCAGCGGAGGTCCTCCTTCCGCACCTGTTTGAGTCGCTGTGTCTGGTCGACGAGAGCTGAGAGGGTGTAACCAAAATGTGTCATGGGCCGTGGCTCCTCCGGTCGTCCATCACTCCAATCCCACTTTCTTCAGCAGTGCAGCAAACCTCGGATCCGAGCGGAGGCTGTCCCAATCGGGAGCTATTTTCAGCCACACGTTCGTGGGGGACCTCTCCTCATAGGCCTTTTCTAGCCATTCGAACGCTTTGTCGTTTTCACCGAGCCTCGCATAAGCTATTGCAAAATTGACCGAGGGGATATACGTCCGTTTCGAGTTCTCTTTCAATCTGTCGAGTTGCCATTGCCATGCGCCCTTCATACCCGTCTTGGTGAAGGCATTGCCAAGTGCTGCCACTTGTTCCGAGCTCGCACCTTCAAGTGTTGCGACGTCTTTCCACTGCTCAATGGCTTCCTTCTGTTTCCCCTGTTGCCAATAACACCACAAAATGTACAGTTGAGCCGGGTAGAAGTTCGGGTCCATCTCCAGCGTCTTTAGGCATTGTTCTATGGCTTCGTCGTACTGATCCGCGTAGTAGAGGACCCACCCGTGGACCGCGTTTATAATGAGTGAAAGTGGATCAAGCTCCTTGGCTCGTTTGATCTCTGCTATGGCTTCGTCAAACCGTTCCATCGCTGTCAAATACTCGGCATACCATTGGTGCGCTGTCGCATAGTCAGGATTGAGCTCAAGCGCTCGCTTGTATTCTGCTTCCGCTTCCAACCAGTCCCAATCGTAAATGTAATTGACGTAGGCAAGCGAGTTGTGAGCTTCGGCGAGGGTATTCTCGATCTCTAATGCCTTCCTCGCAGCTGCCTTTGCTTTTGGATGAGCCTCGTGTGGTGGAAGGAAACTCCAGTCCACAAGGACGATGTAGGAGTCAGCCATTCCCGCATACGCGAGAGCGTACGTGGGATCTCGTTCGATCGCTTGCTGGAAGTACTCGAGGCCTTTTTTCAGTCCTTCCTCAGTCCTCTTGTTCCAATAGTAGCGGCCCTTCAAGTACAAGTTATACGCTTCGACATCATCCGTGTAGCGTTTGACGATCGGAGCGTCCTCTCCACCCACCAGCTTGACCTTCAGCGCGTTGACGATCGACCGAGAGATTTCCTCCTGAACGGCGAACACATCTTCCAGCTGCCGTTCATAGGTCTCTGACCAGAGGTGGTAACCATCGGCCACGTTGATGAGCTGTGCCGTGATCCGCAGCGTATTTCCTGCTTTTCGCACGCTCCCTTCGAGCACCGTGCTCACGTTGAGTTTTTCTCCGATCGTGCGAACGTCTACGTTCTTGCCCTTAAACTGAAATGCAGAAGTCCGGGCAGCTACATGTAAGCCGCCAAGCTTGGCCAAGGCGTTGATAAGCTCATCGGCCATCCCATCACAGAAATACTCCTGATCCTTGGCGGGACTCATGTCCGCAAACGGAAGGACAGCGATAGACTTGTCCTCGACGGGGATGGGCTTTGACGGAAAGAATACATACAGAGCAACTAGCGCAAGAACACCAACGGCTGCTGCGGCAATCCAGCGCAATCTCTTTTTTTGAAGCGCAAATTGCACTCCTTTGTGTTTGAGAATTGCGCGAGTCTCGGACTCTTGCTTAAACCGCTTTAACTCCACAAGCATCTCGTCAACATCCTGATACCGGTCGCTTGCATTCTTCTCCATTGCCTTTCCCAGAATGCGTTGCAGCTCGTCCGGAACATCCGAGCGCAAGTCCTTCAATGGCTTAGCGGGCGTATTTACTACCTCATACAGCAACGCTGCTT
>JBHHZW010000369.1:0-2882 GCA_046758305.1 Bacteroidota bacterium
CCGGGCGGCGTCTTCTTCGCGCTTAAGACGACTGTACGCTACGCCCAGGAACAAGCTGATCTGAGACTCATCAGGCAGCACTTGCACGGCCTGTTCGAAGACCTCGGCCATCTGTCCAAACTCACCCTTCCGAAAGTAGATGAGGCCCAGCTGGAGCCAGGCTTCCTTGTTCCAGCTCGCGAGTTTCGTCACCTCACGAAAATTCGAAATTGCGAGGGAATCGTCCTCCGTCATCAACCCGATGGCTCCCAGATACCCGTACGCACGCCAGTTCGAGGGATAGGATTCTGTGATCTGTTCAAAGATTGATATCGCATGCTCGATGAGCGTGGAATCGCTCATGACATCGGCGGAATCGTTTTCTCTTGCGTTACCGTTATTTTCACGGGCACGGCGTATTTCATCATAGTACATTTCACCGATGCGGAGTTTGGACTCGGCGGAGACGGAATCCTGATCGAGGATGAAGCCGTAGTGCATTGCTGCCTCGTCGTACTCTTTTTTCTTGATGTAGATGCTCGCAACGGCGCTGTGGAGCTCGATGTCCTGGGGATTCAACTCGAGGAGTTCATCGTAGAGGCGCAGCGCTTCACCGTAATTTTCCGCCCTGCTGTAGGCATCGGCCAGGGTCATCTTGAGTTCCTTGTTCGCCGGGTCGATGGAGAGCATCTCCTTGATTGCCTCAGCCGACTTGTCGTACTCACCGAGATTAGAGTAAGTCTGTGCGATTTGCGAGTACACGTTCCAGTCTGGGCCGAACCTTCTAATGATAGACTTGTAGAGCTCGAGGGCTTTGAGGGGTTTTTTCGATTGGTAGAGGCGCGCAAGGTTGTACCAACGGTTCACCGAGTTCGAGTCAAGTTGAACGATCGTTTCATACTGCGCGACGGCCTTGTCGATTTCAGACGCGTCAATGTAAACGTCGGCCAGCGTTTCGCGGTAGTAAATGTTATCCGGGTCGGCCTCTACTGACTTTTCTCCCATCTGGGCGGCAAGTGCGTGCTTACTCAAGAGGAGGTAATCCTTCGCGAGGGCGTGGTGAATCGCGGGATCCTCGTGGTACCGGAGAGCATCCTGATACTCCAGGATGGCCTTCGCGTGGTCACCCTTCAAGTCGTAGATCGATCCTTGGATAAAGTGGTCGAGAGCACGATCGCGGTCCAAGTCTTTCGTTTCCGATATCGGAGTGGGTTGGGAGGCAGCGGGAGGAGGAGGGGAGGTCTGCTTCGCACCGGAGCATCCGATGAATGCGACGAACACACCGGCAACCAGCCGGGCCAACATCGGTTCACGGTTCACCCAGTGCTTCCATAACATCGCTCTTTGTTCCCTTTCACGTAGTGCAGAATATATCAAAATCAACGTTGAATCACAAGCAGTGATGTGGAATGATCAGGTCTATCAGAATCCCTGCAGTTTCTTCTCCATGCTTAGAGCTGTTGCCTCGCTTCTCTCGTCCGATCGATGCCTTGCGATAGAACCAAATTTTCTTATATTGCTAACTGTTTCGTCAACACACGAATTTTAGGAATCCGGCGATATGTGGACTCCAGAACGCCTCCGTGACACCATCCGTCAAAAACTCGGTGATCATCAATTTCTTGTCGTCTCCAATCGCGAGCCGTACGTGCATGACTACCGCGGAGGACAGATCCGACCGCAAAAGACGATCAGCGGGCTGGTGACAGCACTCGATCCGGTCATGCAAGCGTGCGGTGGAATCTGGGTTGCATTCGGCAGTGGCTCCGCCGATCGAGAAGTCGTCGATGGAAACGATTGCATCCAGGTTCCTCCTGAACGTCCACGGTACGCTCTTCGCCGCGTCTGGCTTTCTAAAGAAGAGGAGAGTGGATACTACCACGGGTACTCCAATCAGGCACTGTGGCCTCTTTCGCACACTGCCTATCGGCAGCCCACCTTTGACGCCAAGGACTGGGAATATTACGACGAAGTGAACAAGAAGTTCTCCGAGGCTATTCTCGATTCGTGCCGCGACGACCGGGCGTTCGTCTGGTTGCAGGATTACCACCTTGTGCGGTGCGCCAAACATCTCAAAGACCGAAATTCCAGCTTGATTGTTTCGCTCTTCTGGCACATTCCGTGGCCAAATCCCGAGGTTTTTCGTATCTGTCCTCAGAAACTTGACATTCTTGAAGGACTGTTGGCCAATGATATGCTCGGGTTCCACATCCTCTACCACTGTCACAATTTTCTCTCGACCGTCGAACAGGAGCTCGAAGCGAAAGTCGATTGGGAAGAGCTCGCTGTCACGTATCAGGGCCACAGGACACTCGTGCGCCCCTTTCCCATCAGCGTTGACGACGACAACATCTGCAGGACCGCTAAAAGCCCTGAGTCGACTGAAGCACTCAAAAACATCTCGGCGGAATTGGAGGTGCCTTTTGAATACTTAACGATGAGTGTTGATCGCGTGGATTATACGAAGGGAATTCCGGAGAAAATTCGTGCGATCGACCGCTTCCTTGAGAAGTATCCGGAGTATCAAGGGAAGTTCGTCTTTTTGCAGCTGGGAGTCTTGAGCCGGATTCGGATCAGAACCTACAAGCAGCTCATCGATGAGATCCAGGGACTGGCTGAGGAAGTGAATTGGAAGTACCGTTTCGGCTCGTGGTGTCCGATCGTGCTCATGATCAACCGGCGGCTGGACTATCCTGCTTACCTTGCACATTATCGGGCGGCGGATCTTTTTCTCGTCGGTTCCCTCCACGATGGAATGAACCTCGTGGCCAAAGAGTACGTGGCAGCGAGGCTCGACAGCTGGGGTGTGCTGGTCCTCAGCGAGTTCACCGGCTCCGCCAAGGCGCTGCGAGCCGCGGTACAGGTGAATCCCCACGATCTGGACGGCCGGGCGGTGGCGATCG
>JBHHZW010000370.1:0-2880 GCA_046758305.1 Bacteroidota bacterium
GGTTCCGCTTATGCTGCAGCTGGTCTTCCAACGTCGGAGCCCACCGATTGAAGGATCCAACGACAAAGACATCTTTGAATGGAGCCGGCTCCACGCGCAACCGAAACTCGACCTTCAGGTAGTCGGAGTAAATTCCGCTTGGAGGTAAGAACTTCGATCCACCCATCAAGTCTGCCGTCCCCTGCCAGAGATACCGCGGCAAGTCAACGCCGCTGACGAGTCGCACGAGGCGTTCACGAGGATACAGACGTTCGTCGCTGATGTCCAGGCGGCGAGAGTAGTTTCCAGGATAAATTCTTCGATGCTCGAAGATACGTTCAGAAGGTCTTGTCCAGTCCGCTAGCGTCCACACGTTGTCATCGGAAAAGCTCACTCGATGCGGCTGCCACAGATTTTGATTCTGATAGATGTCGACCGTCGTCACAAAGCCTTCGTACAGAAGCTGTACAAATGCCGTGTCGAGGAGCTCCACCTCGGGGATCTGGACCCTCGCACGGACACGGTGAGCTTGGTTCATTGGCGTTACTGCATCAGCTATATATTCGTTGTCCACCTTCACCGCAACGGTTGCGAGCGGATCAATCACGATGAATCGGGCCGTCGCCAACGTCTTGCCGGTCTCCCGATCGACAATCTCAAGAATGTGGTTTCCAGAAAATGGAAATTGTACGATCCCTTCTGTATCCGGAAATCGATTCACAAATCGAAAGGTAGAATGCGAAACTCCCAGGGGAGCCCGCGTGTAGTCAAGCCTGAAGGACCTGTTGTGAAACTCATTGCGAAGAAATTCGTTGTCGTCAACAGCCCAATCCCGATTGCAGTGGTAAAACACAATCTCCAGGTCAGGAACCAGCTTCGTTCCCACGTCAAACTCAATCGTGATCTGATTGGAAAAGCCAAGTGTGTCCTTTTCCGTGCGCATCAGGAATGGGGGAAGCAATTCGCTCGCACTATTGTATGCGCGGAGTCCCCGAAGGAACGGCAACGATGTGGGCCCACCAGGAAATGATCCCGTGATATCGCCTGGGACCAGCGCCCAGCTCGCCAACGCCAAGAACAAGAGCAAACCACACCTCAGCATGCTGCCCAACCCTCCTCAACGAGTTGAGTTGTCAACCGTTCGCGTCACCATACCTAGTATTCTTCTCACAGCCTCCCGAAACGAAGTTTACGCGAGCTCCTTCAGCCACGAGAACACTTCCTCGACGCTGTGGAACACGAGATCGGAGTTCATTCCCAACACTTTCTCTTTCGCGTATGAATCATACACGACTGAAGCCATGAGCACACCTGCCTCGCGCGCCGCGCGGATGTCGTTGATCGAATCGCCGATCATGACCGCATGCTCGGGCTGCACGTTCAATGCTTGAAGAATCTTCTGAATCCCTTCGGCTGACGGCTTGTGTTTCATCACGTCGTTGCCCGTGACGACAAGGTCAAAATAACGCTTGAGACCAAATTTCATCATCGTGATCTCAGCCGTGAAACGTCCTTTGCCCGTGAAAAGAGCGAGCCGAACGTTTCGTGATTTCAAATAATCCAACATCTCCTTGGCCCCAGGGTGCATGCAGGCAAATTGACCATGATGATCACGGTAGTAGTCCAGCATCGAGGACATCGCCTCCTGGGCGCATTCCTGTCCAACCAAGCTCTCGACGGCGACCTCTTCGGGCGGACCAAACATCGCGGTGATCTCCTGAGGTGAGAACGTCTTCGTTGCGTACCGCTGCGCGACATGGTTAAAAGCCGCAAATATGAGCTCGTTCGTTTGGGTCAGCGTTCCATCAAGGTCAAAAATCACGCAACTCAGTTTATCCATGGATTTCTGCCAAATTGTTATGAAAAGAAAAGCATAGAGTGAAACGACATCTCCCTATGCTCCGATCCTCAAGTTTTACACGAATATAAGCAAACTGGAGGAAAATATCAATGAAAACGGAGTCCTACGCGTTCGCTGGAATGTCAATTCGGAGAGTCAGTGGTTGTCACAGGGCAACCGGTTCAGCGTGGATGACAACTTTAAAGACCTGCCGAAGCTCTTGGTAAATTCGATTCTCGATGCTCGTCACGAGATGATGAACTTCGTCGAATGAGAGGCTGTTGTCAAAGATACAGTTCATGACAACTTTGATTTTTCCGTCACCCATGTCGATGACCGTGATGTCGGTGCAATCCTTGACTCCCTTCTGAGTCATCGCAATCTTCCGCATGCGCTCCACGATGGAAAGTGAGGATGAAGTAATATCCTTCGAAACCATGACGACGTCGCTCGGCTCGTCGATATGGATCTTGACTTTTCCGACTTCCGGAATCTTTTGGAGCATCCTCTCTTCCACGTCGGTTGCTACCCGGTGTGCGTCCTCAAATCCTTTCGTGTCGCGATACTCAAGGTGCAAATCCACGTAGTATCTCTGCCCGATCTTATGTGCATAGATGTTATGCGTCCGCACACCGGCTTCGAGGGCAATCATGCGAACCTTGTCCGCTACGCTTTCGTCCTTCGCCATGACGGGTTCCGGGTGAATAACAACATCGGCGTGTGGGACCAGCCTCCGGATAGTCTCTTCGACCTCGTCGACCACGTTGTGGGCAAGCTCGAAGGGAATGGTCCGGCGTATGTCCACAGTCATGTCGACGAACGTCTTCGACCCCGCCTGTCGGATTCGCAAGTGCGATACCTGTTCGATCCCATCGACGCCCTCCGCCGTTTCTTTGATCTTGGCGTACAGTCCTTCGGGAACGCGATCCATCAGCGCGTCCACAGTCCGTTTCAACAATCGTAAGGTCACGATGATCACCAGGATGGCAACAGCGAATGCCGCCACGGCATCGGCCTTGGGATAGCCGACCGAGGCTCCGACCAGCCCGACGATTACGACC
>JBHHZW010000371.1:0-2878 GCA_046758305.1 Bacteroidota bacterium
TGGCCACAAGTCTAGCGTAAACAGTGTGGCTTTCAGCCCAAATAGTAAAACACTGGCGTCGGGAAGTGACGATGGTACTATCCTCTTGTGGGATGTCAGCCTTGAGTCCTGGCAAGCCCGTGCCTGCAGCATAGCCAATCGCAACCTGACCCGCGCGGAGTGGCAGCAGTTCTTGGGCGATGAGTCGTACCGAAAAACCTGCCCGGATCTGCCGGGGCCAGAGGAAGAGTTGTAGAAGCGATCGACTGGTTGCCCAGGCCTCGCTCGCGACCGGGAGCCTGGAGCGGCCCCGCTATCCGGTGAATCCCGAGGTTCTCGATAGGGGTTGATCTCCCCAATAGCTGCGGTTCGCCTAAGGCTAGCCTTAGTGTAAAGAGTCTATCTTGATACTCAGATACGTCAACCACTTCTTGGAGGTGTGATCTTGTGGGATAAGCGCAGGCGTCCTCTAGGTTTAAACTCTGCAGCTTTTTTATCTGTGTTTCCGCAGGTTCTTCATCAAACGCCTTGATGTGAGGATTTGGGTGACGGTCTCCAAGGTTGAGAGAGATTTTATCTTCTTCAATTAAAGAAGCGAGAACGTTTTCGAGTTCTTTTCCTTCTAATTCAAAGTTTCGGATAATCTCACGGATAGGAAGACCATTAAAATCGCCGGAATCCAAGTAGAATTTTGTTATCTCACTGAGAATAGTGTCCTCCTTGCTCATATTAACTACACCCCATTCAATTTAGTTAATTGCCGCTAATAACCCTTCCCGGTAATAACAATGCTATTATAGATCAGAAGCGGGATTCAGTCAATGCTGGGAGGATCATCCTATGGTGTAATCAAACTGGTGGGAGACCCACCACACTGGTCTGACGACGGGCATTAAGAACTCAAAATAAGACAGAAAAAGCAGCGATTTGCTGCTTCTCTATGAGTCTTCCGCTCCGAGTAACTCGTATTTATTCAACTTCAACACAGCCTGCTAATTGCGGGCTTGTTGAACAATTCCTGTAATTGAACAGTGTTGAATTAAAGCCAAGATAGGTAGCTGGCTGAAACACCTGTGTTAGGCGCAGCTTATCAAATGGCCTCGACGATTCCTTACCTCTTCGTCTCAATCGGTTGCCATTGCCATCCTTCCCCTTGCTTGACAACGTGACCCAGATTCGGGAAGGGAGGGAAGTGATGGGCAAACACCAATGCCTTCCCCTGTGCTGCCCGATCCAAGATTCGGTGCTTGCTGGCGGCAGCTTCCTCAGGCAGTATGTCGAAGACCGGGATCCACTCCGGGTGCTCCAGATGGAGCGGATAAAGCACTGCATCGGAGATGTGCAGCAATTGCTCGCCACCGGAGGCGATGGACAAGGCGATATGACCGGGCGTGTGTCCGACTGTTGCAATAGCCTGGATGCCCGGCACGGTCTCAAACTCATCATTAATATCAATAAGGGTCAGCCGATCTTGAAGGGGTTCGAGATTTTTGCGCGCGATGTTCACCATGGGTTCTGGAGTTTTTGCTGTAGCGATATCCGAAGTCCAAAAATCCCACTCGTCTTTCGAGATAAAGTAGTGGGCGTTGGCGAAAACGAGCTTGCCATCATCAAGTGTGCCACCAATATGATCTGGATGAGCGTGCGTGATAATGACTGTATCAATGTCCGCAAGCTTAATACCCGCTGCTTCCATGTTCTGGAGCAAATTGCCCGTAATTGTTGTTGAATGGTCCACATTTGGGAAAAATTTGGCTGCGATTGCTCCTATATTTCCTGCACCCGTGTCTATCATCACCCGGTGCTGGCCCGTGCTGACAAACAGACAGGTGTACGGCGTGGTTAGATGTTCTAATGGCAGGTCGTGTTGGCGAAGGGTCTCTTCAAGTTGCTCCTTCGGTGCGTTGGCAAAAAAGCTTTCAATCGGATAATTGAAGCTGCCATCGCTGATAGAAACGCATTCAAATTCGCCTAACTTGAAATGATAACTTTCGGTGTTCATAGTTATCCTCCTTTGGTTTTTATCTCAGGATATACTCAGAGCACCTAAAACGCAACTTTGAGAGGGTGATCCAAGTCCTACTCCAATTGGGCCTTGAACAAATCACCACGAAAGGGCTAAATTAGCTGATGGGAGGGGATAACTGTGGCTCATCGTCAATCACGCAACTGGGTGCAGTACAATGAGCAGCTCGTCAGACGAGGTGAGATCCTGCTTAAGGTCGATGTCCTCAAAGATTGGCATCAAGAGATCGCTCGTATGAACGAAGGTAAGCGAGGGCATCCCTTCGTTTACCCGGAGACGCTGATGCTTCCCCTGGGCATGATTCGAGCTGCTTTCCATCTTCCCTATCGACAGTTAGAAGGGTTCGCACGTGCACTTGGCAAGCTTACTCACCTTCCGGCTCCAGACTACACCACATTTAGCCTCAGGCTGCCCCAGTTGAGGTTAGACCCGGAACCCCAGCTCGATCCCGAGGAACCGGTGATCCTGGTCGTGGATAGTACGGGAATCAAACGCACCCATCGGGGGCATTGGCTTGAGGAGGTTCACTCAACGCCGTCGTAACTTCCCAGTCTGGCCTTCCCGTAGTAATGGAACATTTTTTGTCGCTAAGGTATCATGACGACGATATCCCTTGCACCTGAAGCACAATTCTGGTGCAGATTTCAGCATCTCACCATTCCTTCTTTCGCTGAAACCGGCTTCGTTCCATTACCACCTCTGCACTATTCAGGAACATTCGTTGCGTTAGCCAACAGATGGCAATAGTTGGTGCATCCTTCATTACAGATGACCGCTCTCCTCAACCTTCTCATCTTGAGGCACCAAAAGTCCCAAGGGAAGCCTCTTTTAATCTCTAAACGACAAAAATTGCTCGCTTACTACTGGAAGGCC
>JBHHZW010000372.1:0-2878 GCA_046758305.1 Bacteroidota bacterium
CGTGTCATTCCGGTGATTGAGGGGCTGAAGACTCGAGTCAACGTTCCTATTTCCATCGACACGTGGAAATCGGGGGTTGCGCGGAAGGCGCTTGAGGTGGGTGCGAGGATCGTGAACGATATCAGCGGCTTTCATTTCGACCCCAATATGCCCGACGTCGTTGCAGAATATGGAGCATCGGTAATCCTGATGCACATCAAAGGGACGCCGAAGACCATGCAGCAGCACCCGACATACCAGAACGTGTTGCGAGAAGTAATGGATTATCTGGCCGAAGGAATCGAAAAAGCTCAGGCAAACGGAATTCAGCAAATTATCGTCGATCCTGGGATTGGCTTCGGAAAACGGTTGATCGACAACCTTGAGATCCTGCGAGGACTCTGCGAGCTCAAGCAACTCGGGTTTCCCGTACTCGTGGGACCGTCGCGAAAGTCATTCATCGGGATGATTCTCGATTTGCCCGTAGAGCAGAGATTGATGGGAACTGCAGCGGCGATCGCCGCGTCGATACTGAATGGGGCAAACGTCGTCCGCGTCCACGACGTGTCAGCGATGAAGCAACTCGCGAGCGTGGTTGACGCGATCCGGCTTGGCAAAGCTGTCTAAAGAGGATTCACGTGCATGGAACTGTTTAAGATCGATTTCCTGTCGGTGACCATCATAGATGTCATCGACATCGCGCTCGTCGGCTTGATCTTCTATTGGCTGTACATGATCATGCGTGGGACTATCGCCGCTCAGATCTTCGTCGGACTGTTGCTCATTATGGCGTTTTCGTTTTTCACTCAGGCAACGAACATGAAGGCGATGGGCTCAATCCTTCGGACGCTCACGGAAGTCTGGGTGATCGTGTTCATCGTTCTCTTCCAGCCGGAAATACGGCGCGTGCTTGTCCACGTTGGAAGAAACCCCGTGGTGCGCATGTTCCTACGCCTCGACGTTGAGGAATCGATCGGGGAGATTGCATCGGCAGCGGGTGAGCTCTCCAAAAAACGGCACGGCGCCCTGATGGTGATCGTCCGCGCGACAGGATTGCGGACGTTCGTGGAGTCAGGCATCCAGCTCCAGGCGAGAGTAAGCCGATCACTTCTTCTTTCTAACTTCCACCCAGCGTCGCCGCTCCATGACGGAGCGGTGATCATCAAAGACCGTCTCATCGAAGCGGCTCGGTGTACGCTTCCTCTCTCGCTGACGACGAAAATCGGCCACACCGTTCTCGGTATGCGCCATCGCGCTGGCCTCGGAATTTCCGAGCAGGCAGACATTCTTTGCATTATCGTATCCGAGGAGACGGGAACGATTTCACTTGCGGAACACGGGGTCCTCACCCGCGACCTCAAGGTGTCCGAGCTGCGCAAGGAATTGAAGGAACGATTGACTGCGGAGCAGAGACATACATGGAAAACGATTTTGCAGCAGCTGAAAACGTCGGCTTGACCTTCGCGCAAGGAGCTCGCATCAGTGGGGCGATTTGAGGAAGAACGGAAAGAGTTGGTGGAAGCCCTTCGTCAGCGCGGTATAACCGATGAGCGGGTACTGGCGGCGTTGGCCAAGGTTGAGCGTCACCTGTTCGTCGATGAACCCTTTGTGAACCGCTCCTACGAGGACTGCGCACTTCCGATTTGTTGTTCCCAGACGATTTCCCAACCCTACACTGTTGCTTTCATGACACAATGCCTGAACGTAAAGGAAGGAGAAAAGATTCTGGAGGTCGGAACGGGGTCGGGATATCAGGCAGCGATCCTCGTAGAGCTTGGTGCTCGCGTGTTTAGCATCGAACGCATCGACAAATTGCTGGAGAAGGCGAGGGAATTGCTCGACAGGCTTGGGTACCGGGTGGCGACCAAGGTCGGGGACGGTACCGTTGGTTGGTCGGAATTTGCTCCGTACGATGGCGTTATCGTCACGGCCGGTGCGCCGAGCATCCCGGATCCCCTCCTCAAGCAGTTGAGTGAAGGCGGGCGATTGGTCATTCCGATTGGCGACTTGGAGATTCAACGTCTTCATGTCATCACGCGGAGTGGAGACAGATTCGACACGAAGGAGATCTACGGCTTCAAGTTCGTACCCTTGATCGGAAAGAAAGGTTGGAAAACAGACTAGGATCCAGTCGAAAAGTCACCTCACTCCCCTCCCGATAGAGTGCGCGTACGAGTTTAGTCGAGACGGGCTGTCGGAGCACTTCAAAGAGCGAGCGGTTGTCAGTAGTTCACTGTTCATCAAACCCGTCACTCAAGCGGAGACGCTTGCCACTCGAAATCCGCGCCTGCGACAGGGACCGAAAGATCTTGATATTTGACTCAGATGGTCAGGGTTTCTCGTCATTGGTTCTAAGTGACACGGAACGATGCACAGACGCGTGCTTGTCCTCGTAGGTTCGACCGGTTCCGGAAAAACCCCTGTTTCACTTCTTCTGGCTACACTCCTCGACGGCGAAATCATCTCGGCAGATTCGCGGCAGATGTATCGGTTTATGAACATCGGGACGGCGAAGCCCGATCCTACTGAACTCCGTCAGACTAAACACTACTTCATCGACGAAGTCAATCCGAACGAAGATTTTAATGCAGGCGAGTACGGTCGGAAAGGTCAAGAGATCGTCACGGACATTCTGAGCCGAGGGAAAACTCCGCTCGTCGTGGGCGGGTCCGGTCTGTACGTCCGAGCCTTGGTGGATGGCCTTTTTGTGGGTCCCGGGGCAGACGCAGAGCTACGGAAGGAACTCTACGAGCGACTCCGCAAAGAGGGCAGGGACTCGCTCTACGAGGAACTCCGCCGAGTAGACCCCACTTCCGCAATGAAGATGCTCCCGAGCAACACGCGACGCGTTATCCGCGCACTCGAGGTTTATCATCTCACCGGAGTGCCTATATCGCAG
>JBHHZW010000373.1:0-2857 GCA_046758305.1 Bacteroidota bacterium
AATCGAGAGCTCAGTGCGCATCTCCGTGGGCCAACAGGGCTCCAACCGTTCGACCCGCAGCCAGACACTCTCCTCGTCGTTCTCGAACGGTATGCCGAAAAGACTGTTCCCATTCAGTCCCTGCTCGATATAGAACTTCGCCCAGGATACGGACAAGTCGGAAGGATGGTGATTCGGCCCGACAAAGTGCAGATCGGCGGCGCGAAGAGCCTCATCGATAAACTGACAGCGTGGCCGACGAAACGGGTTCGGTTCACGGATGTGAAATCCGACCTTAAAGTCAATGTCCCTCTCTCCGACACTCTCAGTTCCGAGGTCAGCAAATCCGAGGCGACGGTCACCGTGGAGGTGAAGGTTCAGCCGTTCGCGGAGAAAACATTTCTTGGTATTCCGGTCGAAGTAGCAGCGACACCACCCAACCGGGAGGTGATTCTCATCCCCCCGAAGGTGGATATCGTGGCACGGGGAGGACTTGACCAGTTGACTAACATCACGGCGCAGAATTTCCGCGCCACGGTTGACTATCGGGTAATTCGTCTGGACACCACAGGGAATGTTGAGCCTGACATAATCGCTCCGGAGGGTATCGAAATCATCGTACGGAAGCCGGAGCGATTTCAGTACATCATTCGCAGGCGACTGTAAACAAGCACCACACTTGAAGTCAGGTGCTTGTGTCTTGATGGAAGCTTCCTCGTCTCAAATCGCGGCCGCGTTCGGGAAGAAATTGAAAGGAGAATTAGAAAGGTCGGTTGAGCCGGAGACTGATCCGCACCGGTTCGGCCCTATCGGTGCGCCACGCAAATTGGATCCTTAAGACGCCATCGCGAGAACAAAATCCGAATCCGAGGTCGGTCTTTACGTCGCGAAACGCGAAAGCATCAAACCCATCCGTGAATCCCGCATCGGTCTGTGCCGTTCCTGTCCAACCGGCATCCGCGAAGAGGATCAAATGAAGACGACTGAACAGCCCCATCGGCCAGAAGCTGAGCTCGTTCAGAACTCGTCCGCCGAGTAGATATTCCGCGTTGGCGAGAATCATCCGATTACCTGAGAATTCCTTGAAGCGGTACGCCGGCATCGTACCTAAACCACCAAGCTCGAAGGTTTTTTGATCCGGGAGAGGCCTGGAAGAGAATCCGACGCGAACGCGGAAGTTGACGTTATCAAAGTTCGAGATCGGCTGATACCGTCTTACGTCAAGCAAGTACCGGTCGAATTCAAACTCTCCACCGAGTTCGCCGCCAGCAAACTCAGCGCTCGCATGCGCATTCCAGCCATGCAGTCGATGTCGATTTTCATCCATCGTCGTCACGTCAAATCCAATTACGACGCTGCGCATCAACCCCTCATCAACGGAAGGGTTGATTCGAAATCGAGTATCTCCTCCAAAAAGTGCCCATTCGGTGTTCCGTGGGAGTGACTTATACTTATCGACCAGGTAGTCTGCCCGCAGGCGAAGTGCACTGCTGAAATAGTGGGCAACGTGGATTCCGATTCCCTCGCGTCCAAAATAATCCCGATAATCTTCGCGCACGAAGAAGGCACTCGCAGTGTTTTCTCCTTCTTCAATTCTCCACCCATCCTTCGTGTCTGTGAAGCTGTGACCCTCTACTCCCACTTCGAATCGGTTCTCATTTCCAAACCACCTGTCAAACCCGAGATGGTAGCGCCATCGGTGCGTCTTGAAACCCCAGCCGATTGAACCGTAGATGGAGTACCGTTGGCGCCCATCCCAGTAATACTTCTTCGAAGAACCGAGACCGAGGAAAATCCCTTCAACGCGGTTATAGCGCAGCAAGAAGTCATTCACATTCGAGGACTGGCTCAGCCAATTCAGAGTGTAGCGACGCTTGGGATGGTAACAAAAGAATGAGGAGCGTGCCGTTACGACTTCCTGAGCAGAGAGCAGTCCTCCTTCACCCCAGACGACGGATTCATCGTCTCGATGGATCTTACCGTTAACCACAACGACAGCGCCGCTGACCCAGCCCTCCTGCCGGATGTAAACATCTCCATCGATAACGAGCAAGTCGCCGTTAATTCTTCCATAGAGCGTCACGTCGCCGGAGGAGACAACCACGCTTCCCTCAAACTCTTCCTCCTCTTCGATCACGAGGTCGCCGGTGAATCGGGCTATCGTGACGCGATCCTTGAGGTAGCGGTTCTCGTATTCTGCAAGGCTCACCCCTACGGCGATCGGAGCGGATTCTCTCTCACCAAAATAGTCCATCACCTGGTGTTCAGCCCTCTCCAAAATGTCATCGACCAGTCGGTTGATCCGACTTCCAAGGTTCGATCGAGTAGTGTCATCGCCTGCCTCTTGTGCGTTCAACGGCGCGACTGCGACGAAGATGCGGCAGAATAGTGCGATCGGGAGAAGGAGCGCGGGCTTCATCAGTAAGGGCCTACAGACCATTCCGGAGAGTACTTCTGTTGAGCGGTACGGTTAACGATACGAAAGGCAACAGTGAAAGTTGCGCGTCTGCTTTCTGAAGATACGTGAGGAAAAAATGAACTGCCCGCCCCGACAAAGTCCGGCCCAGCCGTTACTTCCTCCAATCGCTTTCAGCGTAATCGGTTGCGGGTAAGCCGTTTTGTTTGTACATTTGGCTGTCTATTTACTCCCACACCTCGAGAAATCGAACCATGCGCCTCGCGGTGAATATTGATCATATCGCAACGCTGCGCCAAGCCCGTGGCGGTCAACAACCCGACCCTGTCGCCGCCGCCCACATAGCCGAGTGCGCCGGGGCCGAGGGAGTCGTCTGTCATCTCCGCGAAGATCGCCGCCATGTCCAGGAAAGCGATGTCCGGCGGCTTCGGCAGACGATCAAAAGCAAGCTCGATCTTGAGA
>JBHHZW010000374.1:0-2847 GCA_046758305.1 Bacteroidota bacterium
AGGGCGTGGGCAAGATCATGGTGCAGGTGATGCTGAGGTAGAGCTCCGACTCATAGGCATTTGAACGCCATCTATCCTCTGATTCGGGAAGGTTGATTGTTTCTGCTAACTCAGTGGTTCCTTCGTGAGATGGCGCTACGCCTCTCTAACGGGGTGAATCTGCGGTGAAATTGAAATTTGACATAGTAGGATTAATAAGAACTAGATTTTGCTAAACTTTTCTGTTTAACCCTTTAAAGGGTTCTCTTTCAGTTCTTCTTTATATTCTCTAAAGAACGGTGGGAGCAGAATGATGATATTGCAATACATGCTTAAATGTATCATCGGTACCAATAGAAGTCATCCCGTCAGGTGCAACCAGGAGGAATAGTGCTACCCACCTTATACCACCATTAATATAGTGTACGAGGAGGAAAGGCAAAATGAAAAATCTTGAGAATAAGCAACTGCGGATGACTAGAATTGGTCTAGGCATCTTCTTAATAGGTTCTCTGCTAAGCACTTCGCTCGTATGGGCCCAACCTGCTACACCTACACAATCTGCTAAACCTAAAAAGGTGATCACTCCAGTTAGAGCCGACAAGTCACCAACACTGCGCGACATTGCCAGAACATTCAAATCCACCAAGCCAAGTGGTAAGCCACGTGAAATCCCCCTGAGACCATCACCCCTCAAGGATAAGTACCGGGAGACGGGATTCTTGGGGCCTGACCCTGCCTGGCAGGATTCGCAAGGTAACTTTAGACCAGCCGCAACTATCTCGAGCTTTGAAGGGCTTAGTGATGATGACAACGAGATTATTAACGGATTTCGGGTGGTGCCACCGGACCCCAACGGCGACGTTGGCCCCAATCACTATGTCCAGATGATCAATCTTTTGTTTGCCGTCTATGACAAGGCAGGCAACACACTACTCGGTCCCTTACCTAACAATGCCTTGTGGACCGGGTTTGGAGGACCATGCGAGTTTGACAATAATGGTGACCCGATCGTTCTCTATGATCCTTTGGCTGATCGCTGGTTGTTGACGCAATTTGCAGTTAGCAGTGGATTGTCTGAGTGCGTCGCTTGTTCCGAGACATCTGATCCGACCGGGGCCTATTTTCGCTATGAATTCCCGTTCGCTGATTTCCCGGACTATCCTAAACTCGGTGTTTGGCCGGATGCCTATTATGCAACTTTCAGGGTATTTGGCGACAACACTTTTGACATGGTTGCAGCCGCCCTCGAACGCGACAGTATTCTAGTTGGTAATCCTGCCCAGATAGTGCTTTTCTCTATTACAGATGCGCTGGCTCCTACCGACATAGACGGTGTGCTCCCTGTTGATCTGGACGGTTCCCCGCCACCAGTTGGCACACCTGGCTTATTTTTGGGACATCAAGATGACGCTTTCACCGGGGCTCCAGAAGATCGACTGGTGTTGTTTGAACTCAGTGTAGACTGGAACAACCCGGCTAACTCAACTTTCGATGGGCCATTTTTTCTGCCAACCGATCCTTTTGATGCAAGTGTTTTTCTTGTTCCTCAACCATTCACTAATCAGGGACTGGACGCATTACCCTTTTTCACGATGCACCGCTTAGCATTTCGTGACTTCGGCACTCATATGGCAATGGTGGCGAACCACACCGTGGATATTGGCGACTTCGATGATCATGCCGGCATACGGTGGTATGAGCTGCGCAACGACGGCAGTGGTTGGAGCATTTTCCAGCAGGGCACCTACGCTCCAGACTCAGATCACCGCTGGATGGGCAGCATTGCTATGGACGCTGACGGCAACATAGCCTTGGGCTATTCCGTCTCTGGCGACCATACCTTCCCCTCTATTCGCTATACTGGTCGGACGTCAGATGCCCCACTGGGTGCGATGAATGTCGTGGAACAAAGCGTTTTCGAGGGCACCGGGGCGCAAACCGGCAACTCCCGCTGGGGCGACTACAGTATGCTGGCGGTAGACCCCGCTGATGAGGCTACTTTCTGGTATACCAATGAATACTATGCCGAGACCAGCAGCTTCAACTTCCGCACTCGCATTGGGTCATTTAACTTAGAACCTTTAACAAATCCTCAGATTCAAGTTCTTCGGAGCAGTATAGATTTTGGACTTGTAATACTGGGTGAAACAGCGGGTCCGGTAACGGTGACGATTAGCAATATCGGTGATGCCGATTTGATGGTTACTGACATTTCCGATCCGGGCGCTCCCTTCAGCTTAAGTAATGTGCCGGCATTGCCTGTCACCATTCCATCGTTCGGTTCCGAATCCTTTGACGTTACCTTTTCACCCACAGCCGAGGATAGTGTGTCTACGACCATTTTCATTAGCAGCAACGATGCAGATAACCCTACGGTTGATGTGGCATTGAGTGGAGACGGTTTAGATATAACGGATGTTGAGGCCCTGGTCTGGAATCCGACAGCCGTATTCACGGCGCAGCAGGTAGTTGCACAAGCTGCAAAAGCAAAAGGAAAAGCAAAGGAAATAACGGCTCAAGGAGCGCGGGCACTTCTTAACAACCAAATGTTGAGCGCCGATTCTATTGCTGCAGCTCTGGACGCGAATGGGATATCCAACAAGACCCTGCCCAGAACCACACTGCCGACATCAATCCCGCCGAATATCCAGTATTTGTTTGTAGTATTGGGACAATTCCCGGCTAATTTTGTGGTATCCAATGGCAGTGCTGAAGCGACAACCATTGAGGACTTCATTGCCAATGGCGGTAAGGTCTATATGGAAGGTGGTGACGTGTGGTTCTACGATCCTCAGTTTGCTGGTGGGCATGATTTCGGTCCGACTTTTGGAATTAGTGCGGTCGATGATGGTGCTGGTGACGGTG
>JBHHZW010000375.1:0-2839 GCA_046758305.1 Bacteroidota bacterium
AGTGCTCCTGGTGTTGGTGGCGTTGACAATGAAGTCGAGTGGAATGTCTCAAACATCCAGAGTGGGATTTATCTCGCGCGAATTGAAGCCTCGAGCGGTGTAGAGACCGGAAGCGCTGTGATAAAGATTGCTGTTGTGAAGTGAATTCAATGATGAATGATGGGTGATGGTCACTCACCCCAGCAGATTGATCGTCTCTTTCCCCTCTCTCGAAACGAGAGAGGGGAGCAGGCCGATCGAAAGCTGGGGTGAGAGGGAATGGAACGATGAATGATGTGTGGGTCAGAGTGAGTGTAATTTTCTCATCGCTTCGTTGATTCATTGACACATTGATCTATTGCGTCTGCGCTTCGTTAATCCGTGAATTCGCTGTCGATTTTTTGCATTTTGATTTTTCACGTGCTTTTCCTGTTAAGGGCTTTGAGATCTCAACCTCTTGACATACGTTGGTCGACTTTGCACTGCCGCAGTCTTCTCATACTCGTTGCTATTTACTGTTCACTCCCTGCTCAAATGAGCTTTTCGCAGGACGATTTCTACCACCACCCGGAGTTGCGGTGGTTCACCATCGAAACAGAGCACTTTCTTGTCCACTACCAGGAAGGCGCAGAGCGGACTGCGAACGTCGTCGCCAAGGTTGCCGAGGATGTCTACGAGCCGATCACATCATTCTACAATCACAAGCCGTCTGAGAAAGTTAGCTTCGTAATCAAAGACTACGACGATATCTCGAACGGTGCAGCCTACTTCTACGACAACAAGATCGAAATCTGGGCACCGTCGATGGACTTCGATCTTCGGGGTATTCACAACTGGTTACGCAACGTCGTGACGCATGAGTTTACCCACGTCATCCAGATCCGGACGGCGATGAAATTCGGGCGCAGGTTTCCGGCGATATATGTGCAATGGCTCGGGTATGAAGCGGAGCAGCGAACGGACGTTTTGTACGGATTCCCGAATGTCCTCGTCTCGTATCCTTGGTCGGGATTCAACGTCCCTGCTTGGTTTGCGGAGGGCGTGGCGCAATTGAATCGACCGGAGCTGTCGTACGACTTTTGGGATTCCCATCGCGATATGATCCTTCGGATGTACGCCCTCGACGACAAGATGCTTTCGTGGAATCAGATGGCGGTCTTCGGGAAAACCAGTCTCGGCAACGAGTCGGCTTACAACGCTGGCTTCTCCTTCGTTCGGTATCTAGTAGAGAAGTTCGGTCCAGATGTCCTTGAAAAGATTTCTCGCAACCTCCCCTCCGTGACCACGTTGACGATTGGCGGTGCCATCAAGAGGGCGACCGGCAATGAAGGTGAGCAGCTCTATGCAGAATGGAAGGAAAGAACTACACGCGATTATCGGTCCCGGGTGGTTCCCATCAAAGAACGAGAAGTCGAAGGGGATCTCATCGCGGACGTGGGGTTTGGAAATCTCTATCCGACGTTTTCGCCCGATGGAAGCGAGATCGCGTACTTGTCCACGAAAACCGGCGACTCCTTCAGGCAGTCGGCGCTCTACGTCTACGACGCGAAGAGCAAGCATGAGACGAAAGTTATGGGAGGAGTGCATTCGTCGATTTCCTGGTCACCTGACGCCAACAGACTAATCTATGCCCGGAGAACGCGCGAGAACAAGCACTGGTCGCAGGTATTTGACCTTTATGAGTACAATAGAGAGCACGGAAAGGAACGTCGACTCACTTTCGGCCTACGGGCACACAGCCCGGCCTATTCGCCCGACGGATCGGTCATCGTATTTGTTTTCCAGCGCGATGGTACGCAGAATCTAGCTATGGTGGACGCCGGGGGATCCAACTTTACCCAGATCACTCACTTCTCCAATGGCGAGCAAGTCTACAACCCGCGATGGTCTCCGGACGGACAGCGAATCGTCTTCGGCTGGTCGATGAAAGACGGGCAAGACGTCGTTGTGATTAGTCGAGATGGGACTGACCTGAAGTATTGGGTTGAGGGGGACGATGACTCGAGGCACCCGACATTTTCGGCCGACGGTACGAAGCTCTTGTTCGCGTCGGATCGCACGGGCGTATTCAATATTTATTCGATGGATCTCGAGAGCGGTGCCATCTCCCAGCTGACGAACGTGGTGGGTGGGGCCTTCATGCCTTCGCTGAGCGCAAGAGGCCTTCTGGCGTATGCTTCCTACCAATCCACAGGTTACAAGATCGCTCTTCTCGAAGAGCCAAAATCCCTGGAGTTCAATGGGTATCAGTATGTCAAACGCGAAGGGGATAGTCGGTTTTCCAGACCTCATCTGGCGCTCGCGGAAGCCCCACCAGACCGGGAGCGGGCAGGCACGCCACACGAGAGTTTCGATTGGTCAAAACTCCGTTATTATGATGACACAAAGGTCGCGGAGCTTCCAAACCGGAAGTACACGAATACGTTTACTAGTGTATCTCTCTTTCCGCTCATTCGCTTCGATAATTACAACAGGAAGAACAAGGGGGTCGACCAGGTTAAGCTCGGATTCTATTTTGCCTCGGGTGATGTGATCAACAAACTGAACCTTTTCGGTGGGGCCGCATTAAACAAGCGGGGGGAGCGGGATCTTTTTTTTATTTTCGAGCTGAGGGATAGACTCCCACTCCTGTATTCTCTTGGATTGAGACCGACTCTGTCTCTCGAGTTGTACAACATTACCCGCAAAACTGATTTTAACTTGCCGCTGCGGTCTGACCTCATCATTCCGGTCGATGTGACGTTTAGCCTACTTGAATTCGACGTCGCCTTCAAACAGAAAATCTTCTCAGAAAAGCACGACCTCGAGGTGCGCTACATTCACAGCCGATACAATTCGGAAATCGGCAGCTTCATCTTGC
>JBHHZW010000376.1:0-2835 GCA_046758305.1 Bacteroidota bacterium
ACCATGCCTCTACAATAGAGTTCTCGTTAACGATTTCGACAATCACAATTGCTGGCTCGTTGCGATACTCTGATTTTGTATAGGGATTATAGTGGGTCAAAAGCTGTCGTGCATATTCTCTGTGCAGTGTTTGTATGTGCTCATCAAAATAGTTTACGACCTTTGCAAGTCCGAGGTACTCATAATCCTTCACGCCGTCACCTTTGCGGTAGTTCCGGCCAACGTTCAAATTGAGATTTGTGTAAATACCCCACTTTTTCAATTCAGCTATGAAATAGTCCAGCCGGTCAAGCTGCTGACGGTCCAGAGCACGTGTGTCCTTCCTATCTTTGACGAAAACACTGGTCGACCAGTTCGAATCAAGGAAGTGGAATCGGACGCAGTTGATGCCAAATCTGGCAAGGTGGGTTGCCACCACCGGCGCATTTTCTTTTGATGGAAAACAGGCAGCGCCTGTAAAGTTGACCCCCCAGATGCGAAAACGCTCGCCAGTAGGCTTTGCCAAATGACCGTTCTTGGCCTGGATAAAGCCTTCCTTACCTGCTGGTGCGTCGAGGAGGGATGAAAGATCGATGAGCGAATCAGAGTTATCCCGCCAGTCAATGGTAAAAGGCTTCATCTGAATACTGTCGGCAAGAGCACTGTGTGAAAGTAGTACTAAAGGCAGAATCCAGGCACATATACGTTTTATGAGCATGATTTCCTCTCTGAACAACTTTAGCAACCTACGGCTGGGTGGATGATTTTCGAACTGCCGCATCCATCTATCCCGTTGCCCTTGAGCTACATGTAATGCCATAAGTCCTTTGTTGTTTTAGACTTCGAGGTCCAATTATAATGCAGCCTGCTGGCACAGTCAAGTCTGAAGCCTCATTTCTCATCCCCGTCGGGTTCATTACTGGGCGGCTTTGCCTGCCAATGATACCAGCATTCTCTGGGTTCTTCGTCCGTGCCCCCGGGCCAATGTCGGTATTTCTCACATGATTCACATTCTCGCACGTTGATCACTTCATGGCTTTCGGGACAAAAACGCCTACTGCCCTGTCTTCTGACGACTCTCCGTCCTAAGGTACTCGGCCCTCGCCTTCCGAATAGATGTCTTCGTCGGCCCCTTAGCCTCGGATTGCCTCTGAAACGTTGCTGCCGAGGAAACTGCACCCTCTCACGTTTGCCGTCAGATCGACCTTCCTCATGAGTTGCTTGTGAGTCTTCATATGTATCCTCCGGTTCACCGCTGTCTTGAATGGATTCAGAGGCCTCGCCTTCCGATACGGCATCCGAAATAACGGGTCCACCATCTTGCGGAGCTGTCGGCTCATTATCCGGCACGATCGGCGTTCCGTGGTCACTCTGAGATGTATCTTCGATGCTGGCTTCAAGTCCATCCAGCTGTTTGGCGAGATCATCCATAAATTGCCGGTCATGGCTAGCCAGAGGGTCTTTGAAGCCGGCCGGGTTTTCAATACTGCGTTCCAGTTCATCAAGCAGCTGGTCATCCTGAAGTTCCTTCTCCATAGGTTCCTGGCTTTCCAAAGGGTCCGGTATCTGCTCCATGGCTATGTTCCTTTCTGCAAAATGTCACTGTGTCTCTTGATTCTCATGTCCGGCTGGACTGAAAAAACCGGGAGTGCCATTACTGGATGAACGATACTGTGCCAGTTCAGAGCCTATGCTCTACTTCTATGTTTTTCCAGCCAACACCGTAGTCCAATCAAACTCTTCTGCGAGGCACTGTCCAGCGTCAAGCAGCCTGATTGATTGCTCAGCGACCTCGGTCGAATACTCCGGATTCTTTTCAAATGCTCGCTGGAGTGCTTTTCTGGTTTTGCTGTCAGGTGTAATGGCTAACACCAAGTCGATATCAGGAATTCTGGCTTCGATTAGAATGTTGCCTGCATCGTAGTCAAGGTTGCTGCAGCACACTTCGACAATGATTCGCTGACCATCCGGTCCCATCACCAGCAGGTCCGGCTGCAGGCCCTGATCTCGAGCGATTGAACTGTTCCGCTGAAGGCGCCACTTTGCACCGATGAACCCAATGCGTTTTTCCATCTGACACAAAAGATACTCGTGGATTATGCCTGATTTGAACTTCTTTACACGGATATTGCGCTTCTGGGCCCAGTCGATTCCCTTGTCAGTAAGCTGAAAGAATTTGACCTTTCCTCCCACAGTTTGTTCCACCTGCCTGACCAGACCTCGCGTGTCCAACAGAGCCCGTGCCCGGAATTCCCTTGCCCGGTCCATCCGAAGGGCCTCACAGCGCTGCTCGATAGTCTCTGCCGGGGCCTCGCAGATTCTGGTCATCACCAACAGCGCATCTCCGGCAAGATCGTCCGGAGCCACCATTTTTGCGGCAGCACCGGGTGTTGCCTCGACCTCATGCGCACACCAACGGATTTTGGAAAGCATTGCTTCTGCCTGCTGGCGCAGCTCATGGTCCTTGGGTTCTGCCGGCAGGCTGATTTCTGGAATCTCGATAGCGAAAGGATGGCTCTGAAGTGTATACTGGACCACAGCCCGGCGAGGCTCCATCGAAGCAATCTCTTCTGCCTATCTTCGGTCCAGCCCCATTGAATTTTGCACCGACCAGATACAACGGACATTGACCAGACGCATTACGATACGGCAGGCCAGATTCCCCAGGATGGCTGGCGGCAGCTCACTGGGCACTTGATCGCACAAAACAAGCGCGATACCGCGTTTGCGGGCCGTCCGGAACATCCTGCACAGAATACTCTCGCCGATATCTCGCCCAGACCGCTCACTGACGAGGGGAGCTTTGAGATGACGGGATAAGAATGCAGGATAATTGAATAATTTTTCGAACATGGT
>JBHHZW010000377.1:0-2831 GCA_046758305.1 Bacteroidota bacterium
ATCTACTATACCCCGAACAGAAGGGGCGGCTTCCAGCTGTTTCACCTTCTTGTCAAGGCGATAGAGGTAGAAGAAAATCCCTCCCCAAACCACCAGGGCAATCAGGAGCACGATGTATAGTGCGTTCTCGTTGAGAAAGGTATACACTCCACCCAATGACACAATTCCTATGTCTGTAAAGCGCGCTCTTGATGGAGAAGCTCAAGTTTACCGACGCGAACTCTCAAAATCCATAACCAGAAATACAGCATCGTGAAGGCGAAGAGGGATGCCAGGAAAATTAACAGCATATTCGGATTCATCTTGAATTCAACGATGGGTCCCGCACCCTCTGGGTCGCCCTTGGAACCGGGGTGCAAGCCTGTCATAATTCTTGGCATGATGAACACAAAAAATGGTACCGTTACACCTGCAAGGATGGAATAGACTGCCGAGAGCGCGGCTCTCTTCTCCTCCGAATCTAGTGCGGAGCGGAGCGAAAAGTAGGCACCGTATACCAGGAGAAGAATGAAAATCGAGGTTTCGCGAGGGTCCCAGTTCCAGAACGAACCCCAGTTGAATTTCGCCCAGATCGATCCCGTGAGTGCCGCGAGGACACAGAACATCAGTCCGAGACCGGCCGAAGAAACTGACCTGATATCGTCGAGTGCAGTCCGCCTTGCCAGATACCGGATGCCATATGCCATCGAAACCAAGAAAGCCAGGGCGGTCACCCATGCCGTCGGAACATGGAAAAAGAGTATTCGAGCCTTATCCTCCAGACCTGGAATAATCGGGAATTCGTACCAATGCTGCGGATTCTTGACGATCGGAAATGAGAGCGCAGAGACGATAACAAGCCCCAGCCAAACACCCAGCGCAAGCTTAAGTACCGGTTTCATTCCTGTAGTCTGGATTTTTCACTACCTCTTTCAACTTTCGTGCCGGCGTGTAACCGGTTAGCGAGTCCCCAAACATAGAGGCTTGGCGGAGCAAAGTCAGCTGATTATTATCATAAATGAGACTCTTCACCGTGGGACGTCTTGTTTTTGGGATTTCCGCACCAACGCCTGGAAAATACTAATCTTTCCACACAAAGTCAAAGAGCAGATATGATGCTGTTATGACGACGACACAGTACGAGACCAGAAACAGAAAGTATGCCGTCACTGCAGAAAAGGGCTCCCCCTCGACCGATAGCTGCGTGCTCTTGATAACACCGATGAACAACGGGAGCAATATTGGAAACGACAGGACCGGGTAAAGCGTGCCCTTCGTGTTCGCTTTTGCGATGATCGCGGCTATGATCGTCGAAGCGGCGGCGATGCCGACACTTCCCAGCAGCATCGTCGCGAGGAAGACCGAAATCGTCCTGACCACAAAGTCCTCCATCAGAAGCAGATAGAGAACAACGATGAACAGGTTCACGCCGATGATGAGCAAAAGATTGAAGAGCAGTTTGCCGAAGTAGATCGTGCTCGGCCACGCGAGAAGCTGAAGTGTGAGAACGGTACCTCTCTCCTCCTCGCTGACAAAGGTGCGGGAGAGACCAGACATTGCGGAAAAAAATACGACAACCCAGAGAATCCCTGAGTGCAAGTCCCGGGGTATGTTCTCACCGCTCATAGCGAAAAGGATGATAGCGATCGTAACGACGACGAAGAGGACCAGCGCGTTGAGAGCATAGCGTGTTCGAAGCTCTGATCGCAAATCTTTCGCCAGGACGGCGACTGTTGATTTCAGCCATGTGTTCATCGTCGGACGTTCGCGCTCGCGAAACTGGATCGATCGTCGAGATTGAGGACACGGTCACAATACTTCACGTCATTGGAGTCGTTCGTTGCGGCAACGAGTATGCCATCCTGCCGATGCTGTTGCATGACCTCGTGAACCATCGACACCCCCTCAGCCTCCAAATTGGCCATTGGTTCATCGAGAACGAGTAGAGGAGGGCGGTGGAGCAACGCAAAAGCGTACTTGAGTCGCTGCTTCATCCCTGAGGAGTAAGTTCGGACCAGGTCGTTCTTGCAAGACAAGAGATTAACGAGTTCGAGAAGTCGATCGTACATCTCCGAGGTCGGTTTCAGAGCTCGAAGCCGTGCAAAAACCACAAGATTTTCATATCCACTAAATTCATCGTACAGCTGAAGGTATGGAGCGACAAATCCCACGTGTCGAAAAAGGTTCTCCTGCTTGAGACGAACGCCCCTGTACTCGTAGACTACTGATCCTGCGCTCGGTGAGAGTACACCTGCGATGATCTTCGCCAGCGTGGATTTTCCACTACCATTGCGACCCGTCACCGCAAGGGCCTCGGTTTTGCGGAGGCAATCTCTGATGCCTTCGAAGATCACCCTTCGATTGAAAACTTTTTTCACGTCCGTGATGTGAAGTGTGAAATCGGCCATCTACTGTTGGACAACGGCAAATTTTCCTCTGGTGGTTCCTTTTTTTGATTCAATGGTATAAAAGTAAATACCGCTACCGACGTCTACTCCATCAGTATTTTTTCCATTCCAAGTGAGGACGAACCGACCGAGAAATAGGTTCGGCTGGAGGGTTTTCGAATATACCAGTTCAAGATTCGAGGTAAAAATATACAGAGTCACCTCCTCGGCGGAAACATCCTCGATCGGAATCTTTATCACGTCAAAGCCATTTAAGATGAACGGATTCGGATACAACGCCAACTCTTCTTGGAATTCTGTGGCAACGGCGTTGTTAATCAGGTAGATGGTCTGCCAGAGGGAGGAATTTTCCGCAGTGAACCGGACGCGCACGCCGTTAGGGAGCTTCAGGAAGCCAGAGCCCTGGTTGGAAGTCGAAAGGTCGTACGTGTACTCAAAATCAAG
>JBHHZW010000378.1:0-2819 GCA_046758305.1 Bacteroidota bacterium
GATCCCGAAGGCCATCGGGATAGCCACGGCAACAGCCCACCGAAGCACTCTCATGAGTACCATCCTCTCCGAGCGATCGTGTGGATGGACGATCGTGGTCATTTCGTCGATCCGGTCAAGCCTCTCTTCAGCCGGTCGAGTACCTTAAAGGTCACATCGAACCGTGCGTCACCGTACAGCACGATCAGGAATTGATCATTTCGGTCGAGGATAAAATGAAAGCTTTCCTCCTTCGCAACTTCTTCGATCGCTTTGATGATCTTTTCCTTTACCGGTCCGAGCAGCTTATCCTGCTGCTGTGAGAGCTCCCCGTTCTGTCCCAATTTCTGATTCTGATAGTCTAAGATCTTCTGGCGGAGGCTGATCAAATCTGGTTATGTCTTCTGCTGGGCCGGCTCCGTCATCAGTGGTTGTTTTTGCTGGTAATCCTGGAGGTTCGTCTGATACTCCTGGGTCATTCTATCGATTTCATCCTGCCATCCTCTGATCATCGCATCGAGCTTTTTCTGGACTTCCTGTGCTTCTGGATACTGCTGGAAAATGACGTCGGAATCCACGAAGCCGATTTTGAGCGCGCTCTTCTGCGCCGGAACTTGCGTCACGACCAACCCGACGAGCGCAAACACCGAAATGAGAAACCGAACTGAAGAATTCACGTCGAATCTCTCCCGTTATGTTTGGTTAATTTCGAACTGTTGCACACCTTTCTTAGAATGTACGTCCGAACTGGAAGTGGAATCGCCATCCGTCTGGCTGTCCGTCCACCGGGAATACATCGTCAAACCCGTACGCGTAATCGAACCCGAGCAGACCGATCGGCTGGATTTGCAGGCGCGCGCCGAAACCAGCGGACTCGCGAAGGTCAAAGTAATCCGTGCGCAATAGGTTTTCCCAGACGTTTCCAGCCTCGGCGAATGTCAGCAAGAATATTGGGATGGGGTTCAACGACACCGCGAAGCGAAGTTCCGCAGTATGTTTTGCCATTACCTTTCCTGCGAGCGTCAGTCCGCGAGCGTCGCGCAGACCCACTTCCTGGTCCTCATAACCACGCAACGGTATGATGCCGATCACCCCGATCGCAGTCCCTCCCATCAGGAAGAGCTCCGTCGGAGGTATTCGGGATGTCGCCTCGAAAGCATCGATGTACCCGAACTGCGTCGAGGTATACAGCACAAAGCGCGGACTCCCGAAGAAGGGGGTGTACCAGTCCGCGTTGAATAACCACTTGTGATAATCAATGCTGCCGGGGAGGAACGGGCCGCCGGAGACCTCCACTGACAGGCTGACCGTAGATCCCATGGAAGGGAAGATTGGGTTGTTGATGCTGCTTCGAGTGATGACTTGCTGAATGCTGACCTGGCTAGTCCTCCCTTCAAGGTATCTTCCCGCTCCGCTGATCACGTCGTTCCTTTGAAAGCGGACCATCCAATCGCCGCGAAAGTAGTCATCGGGCCACTTGAACCGCCGGCCGACACGCATGGAAGCACCCGTAAAGCGAACGTCGAAGACAAATTTCTGACGGGTGTCGAAAACGCTCCACCCGAGTGATGTCGGGGTGTCAAACAGCCACGGCTCCGTAAAACTGAGGCTGAATGTCCGAAGCCTTGCACCTTCACCGAACTGCCACTCGAAGGCAAGCTGCTGTCCTCCACCTCCACGCAGCGGATTGGCGATGTCGAAATTGTTGAACGTCAGTCCGAGCGCTCCTGTCACTCCGAACGCTCCACTGAATCCCACGGATGCGTTAAACGTGTCGCTCGATTTTTCTTCGACCTCGTAAATGACGTCGACGGTCTTATCGTCCGCGAACCGCGTGTCCGGATTCAACTTCTCCGGATTAAAATAATTTAAGACAGATAGTTGGCGCAAGCTCCGAATCACAGCTGCGCGACTGAAAAAATCCCCCGGCCGAGTGAACAGCTCGCGTCGGATGACTTTCTCCTTGGTCTTCGTGTTGCCCCGGATCTCGACCTGACCAATCCGGAACTGGTTGTTTTCCTGGATCTGGATGTGGATGTCGACGGTGTCTTCAGCCACGGGCGTCACTTCCGGCATTGCTTGGTAGGTAAGGTACCCGGTATCAAGGAACAAGGACGCGACATCAGTTTGGTCCTTATTGCCGTACAGATTGGATTGGAATTTTTCCATATTGAAGACGTCACCCGGACCCAACCCGAGTCTGCGGTTGAGCACACGATCGGGGTAGACGGTGTTTCCTTCCCAGGCGATGTTGCGAATCTTGTACTGGGGGCCTTCGTAGATCGAAATCTGAATGTACATTCGGTCCTTCGCTTCATTGTACCAGATGGAATCCCCGAGTACCTGGGCATCGCGGTAGCCTTGCTTCTGGTAAAACTTGACGATCTTTTCTTTGTCCTCTTCGAATTTCTTGCGGTCCAATCGCCCTCTCGACCAGAATTTCCACCACTTCTTTTCCCCCGTGTCCATCTTTCCCTTTAAGTCCCCGTCATCGAACACTGTGTTGCCCGAGAATGTGATTTTTCCGACTCGGACGTCCTTCCCCTCTTCAATCGTCAGCTGGAGAACTGATCGGTTTTTCCCTTCCGGATCTTCAAGCGGTTTCGGGGTAATTGTTGTCAGCAGGAACCCTTTCTCTTCGTACAGCTTTTGCACATCCTTGACGATCCGATTGATCGCTTGTGGCGTCAGAATTTGGCCTCTGATCAAGTTAATCTTCTTCAGGATGTCTTTCTCACTGATCTTATCCTCGCCCTTGATCTCGATCCGTTCCAGTCTTGGATATTCTTTGACCCGGATGAGAAGATAGACCCCAGTGCCGACCGTGCGTTCCGCGATGA
>JBHHZW010000379.1:0-2812 GCA_046758305.1 Bacteroidota bacterium
TTCCTCAAGAACCTTGGCTCCCTGCTTGCCCTCTCTCCATTGCTTCGCGTTCCGGTCCTTCCGGAGGACGAGGACGAACGCATCTGCTTGAGCACCTTTGAGTTAGCAGTCAGCCGGTCGCTTCAGAAAAAACCCATTCGGGAAATTATCGTTGAGGTGGGGAAGTCTTTTCTCGGGACTCCATACGAGGCGAGGACGCTCGAAGTTGCGGTCGATGAACGACTCATCGTGAACCTTCGGGCGTTTGATTGTGTGACGTACGTTGAGAATGTTGTCGTGTCTGCGCGGTTGATTAGGAAGATGGATCTTGATTTCTCGTCATACAAAGAGGAGTTGCAGTACGTTCGGTATCGAAGGGGGATCATCGACAAGTATCCCAGCCGGCTCCACTATTTCAGCGATTGGATCCACGACAACGAGCAAAAGGGCGTCGTTGTCAACGTGACGGGACTCCTTGGTGGTTTTCCCTACAAGAAAAGTATTAATTATATGACCGCGAATCGCGAGGGCTACATGCAGTTGGCAAATGACGCATATTTTGAAGAGATGAAAAAAATCGAGGCAGAGTTGAGCAAGCGGCCGATGTATTACATACCGAAGGAACGTGTCCAAGCTGCGCAGAACGGAATACAGTCGGGAGACCTCATCGGCATCACGACGAAGATCAAAGGCCTCGATATCATCCACACCGGAATCGCTCTCCGAATGGAGAGTGGTGCACTCCACTACCTTCATGCACCGAATGTGAGGGGGAAGGTCAAGATCACAGAGAAACCCCTTCACAAGTATCTTGCAGGCAATTCTGGTCACACGGGCATCATGGTTGCCCGGCCTCTTGAGCCGCAGCGCTAGGTTCACCCTTCTATCGCCACATCTCTTGCGTAGTAGCGGGTCACTGACCCGCGTTTCAGCAAACACTGATTCCGCCAAACAGATTGGCGGACAAGCAGGAGACCCGCCCGACCGCTTGAATGGCGGAATTGGGCGGGCGGGTCGATTACTACAAGCGAACGTGCGAGGCCGCTCTGCTCATGAACCTTCCTGTTGCGTCTGCGGCGGATACGACCAATGCTCGTGCTGGACCTTCCAGCGTGCCTCATCCTTCACAAGGTAGTATGTTTCCACCCCCGGGCTCTCGATCGTCTTTCCGTCCTGTACGAAAGAATAGGTCCACTCCAGGACCGCTACCGCTGCGCGCGAAGAGGGGAAATACACTTGGACGATTTCAGGTTTCCAGTTCAGCTCGCTCGCTTCCTCGAAGTGTTTCGCGAACGCAGCCTTAATGCTGTCCGGATCAGAGAGCCATCGTTGTCCGTCGGCAAGAATGACTGGATCTGGCGCATAGTCGGAGAGCCATGCTTCGAGATCTTCGCTGTTCCAATGCTCGGCGGCCTCCTCGAAAAATGCTTCGATCTCACCACGGAGTTGTTCTTCGTTGATGCGCTCCGGGGGCGCGCACGAAGCCAATGCCAAGCAAATACCAATTACGAGGAAAGGAAAAAATGATGTCCTCATGGGTGTCTCCTTTTCTTAAACAGTTGATGGTTTGACAGGAAAAGGTGAAAGGATTTTTCAGACTATTCTGGATAGTTTCAATGGAGACCCCCGTATCGTAGACAAGTTGATGACAAAAGTCAAGAGGTGTGGAAAGCAGTCAGTTTTTCTGCTGCCGGGAGGACTTTTGCCAAGGAGCACGTTGCTTGGCCGTTCCGCTCTTTGGCATCAGGATTGTGCTCTGTCTGAAATTACCGTACACATCCGCTTTCCCGCGCTTGGGCCTGCCATCGACTGCACACATTGCTGTGAGGTCTGCTCCCAATCCATGCGCTTACTCGATCAGCCCTTGGGTGCAGGTGCCGGATTGCCTGAACTGCCCGCATACTCCACATGACCATCGGAATAGATTTGAAACGTCCAGAAGTGCCGGCCTATACAGCCCGACGGGCAATCGCCGTAGCCGACGCTGTAGTCGAATTGCCAATATGAGGCTTCAGATCGCGCAGTGATATCGTTCCCGTCGCCAATTGTGCCATTGGGCTCCGCGTACGATACTGCGTCGATCCCATCAAATCGCCCTGCAAGAGCAGCGATGTTTAACGGTCTTGTGGCTCGCAATGTAACGGCATGCGACCCGGGCCAATCGTAGTATCGGTCCAATTGGAGGTCGAACTCTTTCATGAGTGCGTCGACCTGCTGATTGCCGGTGAAGCGTTCACCTCTCCGCCACGCTGCGACCCATTTGCTTGTGCTGTCCACCCCGACGATTAAACTGTATATTTCTGGATAAGGAAAGGTGTGGATTGCGTAGATCACAACCACGGAGTCACGCGAGGCGAGGTGGGTGGCGTTGTGCACGTGGATGAGGGCGTAATAGAGCGTGCTCACGAGGTCTTGAGGTAATTCGACCTCCTGACTTGCAGTCCCACCCGCTTCATTGACCTTCCGCAACGCGAGCCGTGCAGCATCCTTCCGATACATCTTCCTCAATGAGTCAGACACGTCTGAATCGTCAGCAGGCAGAACGTTTGGGTAATCGAGAGTGAGGTCGGAAGAACCGGAATCAGTCAGGAGATCGCATGCAGCGAACGCGCACACCAATAAAACGAGTGGAAAACTTGGCAGCTTGATTCCAGCTTGTTCGCTAAGCCTGAGGAATCGATGCATGTTCCATTCCGTACTCTTCGCGATGTCCGTACCAGCAGCTCATTGCAAAATATAGCGCCTCTGCGGCAGAAACGCAAGCAATCCTAGACAGAGTGTGAGATCCCTCGCACTCATGCAGATGGATCACGAACAAGACCGGTGAGTGCCA
>JBHHZW010000380.1:0-2812 GCA_046758305.1 Bacteroidota bacterium
TCTCGATTCTGCATGGTATTTCCTTCGCTATCCCTCGACCGATCACTCTGACCGAGCCATGGATCCGGAGATGACAAAGAAATGGCTGCCCGTCGATATGTACATCGGTGGAAACGAGCACGCCGTCTTGCACTTGATGTACACACGCTTTCTCTGCATGGCGCTGCATGACATGGGTCAACTCCATTTCGAAGAGCCGTTCAAGAAGTTTCGTGCGCACGGGCTGATCATTAGAGACGGCGCAAAGATGAGTAAGTCCAAAGGCAATATCGTCAATCCCGACGAAGACATCGAGCGATTCGGAGCGGATACCTTCCGGATGTACTTGATGTTTCTTGGACCGTATCAGGAGGGTGGAGATTTCCGCGAGAGTGGAATCGTCGGTATTTTTCGGTTTCTCGAACGGGTGTACAATCTCATGGATCAGAAGCTGGAATCCGGCTCCGCCAAGGACGAGCAGCTCATCAGCCTTCAGCACGAAACGGTGAAGCGGGTCACCGAAGACATCGAGGCGCTCAAGTATAACACAGCGATAGCGCGATTGATGGAATACGTGAATGTTCTGAAGAGAGAGAAAACTCTGTACAGGGGACAGGTGGAAACCCTCGTCCTGTTGCTCGCTCCGTTCGCTCCGCATCTCGCCGAGGAGATGTGGGAAGGATTAGGTCATCGAGAGAGAATTTTCCGGGCCTCATGGCCTTCGTACGAGGAGAGCAAAATCAAGCGCGTGGAAGTCACCGTAGTGCTGCAAATCAACGGGAAAATTCGGGACCGGATCAACGTGCCGGTCAACTTGAGCGAAGAAGAATTGGAGCAGCGTGCCTACTCGAATGAAAAAATTAAGCAGCACCTCGATGGGAAGAAGATCAAGAAGACGGTTGTGGTAAAGAACAAGTTGGTTAACCTGGTCACTTGACATGGTACAGATTTATCGTCGGATACTCCGTTTTGTTCGGCCGTACTGGAGACATCTGATCATATCGGTTGTCTGCACCGTTTTCTTCTCTTTGTTCAGCGGCGTTTCGATTTACCTCGTCATCCCATTGCTGGATACCTTGTTCAACCAGACCGCATCAGCGGAGCTCGTCGAAGCTGCGCCGGGTCCCCAACTTCCGGGGTGGTTTGAGAGCTTGAAGGAATCTGTCTCTGATTCTTTCAATTCGTTTGTCTTTGGTGGAGACCAGCTGGATGCGCTCCTCAGAATCTGCCTGATCGTGTTAACGGCTTTCTTCTTGAAGAATCTTTTCGGCTTCATCCAGGCGTATGTGCTCGCTTTCGTCGAACAGGGTGTCATCAGGGATGTCCGGAACGCACTCTTCCGGCATATTCACGACCTTTCGCTCGGTTTTTTCACGCATGAGCGGGCGGGCAACCTCATCTCTCGGGTGACGAACGACGTCAACGTCATTCAGCACAGCATCTCTGCGAGTTTTCTCAATTTGCTCCGTGAGCCTTTGCTCGTCCTGGTGTTTCTGGGGATCGCGCTATCCATTAGCTGGCAACTGACGCTTATTTCGATCCTTATACTTCCGCTCGCACTGCAGGTGACGAGCCGCATCGGCATCCGGATCCACAAGGAAAGCAGCAACATTCAGTCGAAGATGGCGGACATCACCTCAGTCCTCCAGGAAACGATCACCGGCGTGAAGGTCGTGAAGGCATTCGGAATGGAGAAATTCGAGAACCGGAAGTTTACGAATGAGACGAAGAAATACTTCAATCACGTCCTGAAGATCACGCGCATCCGCAACTTGGGTCCTCCGGTCACAGAGTCCCTGGGGGTGCTCGCTGCTGTTGTAATCATCTGGTATGGCGGTCAGCAAGTGCTCATCGACCAAACCTTGAAGGCTTCTGAGTTTCTCGCTTTCCTCTTTGCGATTCTCCAGACGATGCATCCGCTCAAGGAGCTCAGCAGCGTGAGCAACCGGCTGCAGGAATCGGCCGCCGCGGGAAAACGCATTTTTGAAATTTTGGACACAAAGCCGAACATCAGAGAGAAACCGGGAGCCGTCGAGTTAAAGGACGTGCGAGAGAAAATCGAGTTCCGGAATGTGGCCTTTGCATATGAAGAGACGCCAGGTGCGGCGCGGTCGGACGGGCGAGCGGTCCTCAAGAACATATCACTCATAGTGAAAAAGGGGGAAGTGCTAGCGGTAGTCGGTCCCAGCGGCGGCGGAAAGACAACATTGGTTGACCTCCTCGCACGGTTCTACGATCCTGTTGAAGGTGAGATCCTTATTGACGGCGTCGACAGTCGGAACTTCACGATCAAATCGTTGCGCGCAAAGATCGGGATTGTCACTCAGGAGACGATTTTGTTCAACGACACGGTTCGCAGCAACATTGCGTATGGACTGGATGATTGCCCGTTCGAGAAGATCGTGAAGGCGGCAAAGGCAGCCAATGCACATGATTTCATCCTCGAGCTCCCCAATGGGTACGATACAGTAATTGGAGAACGCGGGATCATGCTTTCGGGCGGACAACGCCAGCGGGTTGCCATTGCTCGAGCCATCTTGAAAAACCCACCGATCATGATCTTCGATGAGGCGACGTCTGCTCTGGACTCCGAATCTGAGGTCCTTGTTCAAGAAGCGATCGAGCATCTGATGGAACGTCGCACGTGCTTCGTGATTGCGCACCGACTATCGACGATCCGGAACGCGGACCGTATCATCGTGCTCGACAGGGGGGAAATCGTGCAGGCCGGCAAACATCAGGAGCTCCTGAGAAATAAGGCAGGGATGTACCATAAGCTGTACGAACTGCAATTTAATGTTTGATTCCCCCTGTTCATGGAACCCGGAATCGC